>CAZZCQ010000009.1:1546-13783 GCA_964652285.1 uncultured Tissierella sp. | reverse complement strand
TTGCTAAACCGGTTTTTCATATCCAATGCGGAAGCCTTACTAAAGGTTATAGAGAGTATTTTATCAGGATGGGTATTATGATTTTTTATCAGATTATAAGTCCTATGAATCAATACAGTAGTTTTACCAGCTCCAGGAACTGCTAATATCAATGCGGGGCCATCTATATGATTGATTGAATTGACTTGTTCATTGCTAAGCTGCAAATTTCACACCTTCTTTACTCTATATTGACATTAATATAATATCACAAAAAGTGATAATGTATAGTTGCTAATGGTGAAATTCTGGTCATGATAATAATAATTTTCATTGAGTTTTTGTTATTAGCTAGTTAAATATGGATATATTATATATAAGCAGGAAAAGGTGGGATAGGATGAAAAGCATACTAAGACGATTCGACAACTATTTAATTGAACTTATTAATAGTAGAATAAAAAATGCCTTTCTAGATAGATTTATGTATAGGATAACAGATTTGGGGGGAGCTATCTTTAGCACCTTCTTTGCAATAATTTTAGTTATATTTGGGAATGATTTCATAAGCATGATAGGCTTGGAAGCTTTGATGGTAATGGGTTTAAGCCAAATAGTTGTACAGAGCTTGAAGAAGATATTAGGTAGGGAAAGACCATACAAGATTATTGAGCAACTTAACACTTTTGGGATTAATCTAAAGGATTATTCATTTCCATCTGGACATACTACAGCAAGCTTTACCATAGCTACAGTTTTGTCCCTTAATATTCCAATTGTTTCTATGTTTGTATTTTTGCTTGCAACAATTGTAGGCATGTCAAGAATATATCTAGGGGTACATTATCCTACTGATGTGGTAGCTGGGATTATTTTGGGAGTTGGTAGTTCGATTTTAGTTCATATATATTTAGTAGATTATATGCAAGAATTTGCTAAACTTATGGGAATTGTACAATGATTGATATGATAAATAAGTGGTATCAATTAATTATAAAGGTGAATGGAGGAGTTATATATGATAATGGGTAATTTTTTGAGAAACAGAAAATCAATTAGGGATTTTAAAGCTAACCAAGTTGAGTTTGGAGTTTTAGAAGAGATAAGACAGGAAGTAAAAATTCTAGGAAATGAAGAAGATAAAAATAATTTTGTCTTTAGATTGTATGAAAATGGAGATCGTTTGGTAGAACTTCTTTCAGGAAAAGCAGGATATGCAGGTGTTATGATTGATGCTCCCCACTATATAGCATTGGATTTCTTAGATGATTATGATTCGTCTCTGATTTATGGGGCATATAATATGGAAAAACTGATTACTATACTAAATCAAAAGGGTTTGGCTACATGTTGGATTAGCGTTCATGACTTAGATGATAGCGTAAAGAAGGATGTATTTGGTGAAGCAACTCATAATATTCAATATATATTAGCATTTGGTTATCAAAAACCAAATCCTCCATTTTCTGAGGCTCCATATAGTGTAAAATTGGGGATTGAGGATTATGTGTTTGTAGATGAGATTGAAAAGGAAGCAGATACGGATAAACTTGAATCCATAGGATTGATGGATATATTTTACTATCTAAGATTTGCTCCGTCAAGCAAGAATTTACAGCCTTGGAGGTTTTTAATCAGAGATACATCAATAGAGTTATTCATAGTATATGAAGACTGGAATAGATATCTACTGGTGGATGCAGGAATAATCATGTATTATTTTGAAGAACTAGCAAAGACTCTAGGTATTTATAACAAGTGGCAATTAATCGATGGAAGTGTAGTGGAAGCTGAAACACGTAATTATAAGTCAATCGCAGTTTATCAATTGTAATTTAATAAGTTAGGTTATTAAATAAATTATAATAAACGATTCTCCTTCAAAATTCAGAGGTAGGGGTGGACACATAGGTCCACCCCTTTTTCGGTCCACCCGATTTTTCTTTCCCAAGATTATTGACATATATATGCATTAAGCATATAATATAAGATAAGAACATATGAACATCTATTCATATGTTAAAGGGAGGAAATAATGTGACTAGAATAGAATTGGAATTAAGTGGTCTAAGTTGTGCCAGCTGTGCTGGAAAAATTGAAGATTTGACACTAGCATTGGAAGGAGTAAGCTCTGTAAATTTAGATTTTGTAAATGAAAAGATAAAGGTTGATATTGAGAATGAGAATAATAAGGAGAGAATAAAGGAATCAATAATTAAAATCGTAAGGAAAATTGAGCCTGATGTAAAAATCCTAGATTTATCTATGGAGGAGAAGGAGGATGATGATAATCATCATCATGGGCATATTCATGCTCATGGCAATGTTGATCCTCAAGATGTAATTCGGATTATATTTGCATTTATTTTATTTTTGCTTTCTCCAATATTTAAATTGGAAGGTACTATAAGGTTAATTATATATCTATCATCTTACCTTATTGTTGGATATGAAGTAATTATGAGAGCATTGAAAAATATTGTAAACTTAACTCCCTTTGATGAGAATTTCCTTATGACATTAGCTACCATAGGGGCATTTATCATAGGCGAATACCCTGAGGGTGTCGCTGTAATGCTCTTTTATCAAGTAGGGGAGCTATTCCAAGATATGGCGGTTAATCACTCTAGAAAGTCAATTAAAGCCTTGACAAACATTATGCCTGATTATGCTAATCTTGAAAAGGATAATGAAATATTGGTAGTCTACCCTGACGAGGTTAATATCGGAGATTATATAGTGATAAAGCCTGGAGAAAAGGTACCATTAGATGGGATTGTAGTCGAAGGAGAATCCAATCTTGATACATCCAATATCACTGGGGAAAGTGTTCCTAGAAGAGTGGTAGTAGGGGATAATATATTCTCTGGTGCTATCAATAATCAGGGTCTATTGAGGGTTAGAGTTGAGAAGGAGTTTGGAGAATCAACTGTATCAAAGATTTTAGACTTAGTTGAAAACGCTGCTAGTAAGAAGGCTCCTACAGAGAAGTTTATGACGAAATTTGCTAGATACTATACTCCCATAGTGGTATTTATTGCATTGGGTATAGGATTGATTCCCCCATTATTATTCAATGGAGACTTAAAGGAATGGGCATATAGATCCTTTGTATTCCTAGTTATATCCTGTCCATGTGCTTTGGTTATTTCAATACCACTGGGATTCTTTGGTGGAATTGGTGCATCATCTAAAAAAGGTATATTGATCAAAGGCGGAAATTATCTGGAAGCATTAAATGACATAGATACATTGGTCTTTGATAAGACTGGTACTATCACCAAAGGAGTGTTTAAAGTTACAGACATAATCGCCTATGGCGATTATTATAAAGATGAGATATTAGAGCTAGCTGCCTATGGGGAAAGCTACTCTAACCATCCTATTGCTCAATCCATTCTTTATGAATATAAAAGAGATATCAACAAGGAATATATAGAAGGTTATGAGGAGATTCCGGGCAAGGGAATATCAGTAAATATTGATAAATCAAAGTTATTATTAGGTAATAAGAGCTTACTTGAAGATAATAATATAACTGTCAAAGAAGAAGATTCCATTGGTACTCTTGTCTATATAGGAATGGACCAAAGACATATAGGCACAATAATAGTATCTGATGAGATTAAAGATAATATAGCAAGTGACTTAAGTTCTTTGAAAGATTTAGGTGTAAGAGAGACAATCATGTTATCGGGAGATAATAGCTATACAGCAAATAAGGTTGGAGAATTAGTAGGCATAGATAAGGTATATGGGGACTTATTGCCTCAGGATAAAGTTCACAAGCTTGAAGAAATAATTAATAGAAATCATGGCAAGAAGAAGGTAGCCTTCGTGGGTGATGGTGTCAATGATGCGCCAGTATTAGCTAGAGCAGATGTAGGCATTGCTATGGGAAGCTTAGGATCTGATGCAGCTATAGAAGCAGCAGATATTGTAATTTTAACAGATGAAATATCCAAGGTTTCTACCGGGATAAAAATTGCAAATAAGACAAAAAAAATAGTTACACAAAACATCATATTAGCTATTGGATTAAAGCTTATAATATTAGTACTAGGAGTATTTGGTTTAGCCACTATGTGGCAAGCAGTCTTTGCTGATGTTGGAGTTTCCTTAATAGCCATATTAAATTCAATTAGGATATTAAAATTAGATTAAATGAAAAAGTAATTTCCTTTTGATATAATGTAATCAAGATAAGAATAAGGAGTTGAAAGATATGTCTTTCAAGGCTGGTTTTATAGTACCCCATCCTCCATTGATAATTCCTGAAATAGGAAGGGGAGAGGAAAGTAAGATACAAGCTACTATTGATTCATATCATAAGGTTGCAAAACAAATCGCTGAAATTAAGCCAGACACAATAATTGTGACAACCCCTCACTCTATAATATATTCAGATTATATTCATATTTCTCCTGGGAAAAGAGCTAAAGGAGATTTTCGAAACTTTAGACATAGAGATGTTTTCATTGAAACGGAATATGATGTTGATTTAGCTGGACAGATTATTGATAAAGCAAGGGAAAATGGGATAGCCACAGGAAATTTAGGGGAGAGAGACAAGGCTTTGGACCATGGTGTAATGATACCTTTGTACTTTGTAAATCAATACTACAATGATTATAAGACTGTAAGGATATCCATCTCTGGACTTTCATATCAGGTGCACTATGAACTGGGTAAATGTATTGGGAAGATTGCAGAGGAAAGCGGAAAGAAGATAGTATTTATCGCAAGTGGTGACCTGTCTCACAAACTTAAGGAGAATGGTCCTTATGGTTATGCGGAAGAAGGTCCTATTTTTGATAAGCAAGTAACCGAGATTATGAAGACAGGAGATTTATCTCACCTTCTTGAATTAGATGAGAAGATGTGTGACAAGGCTGCTGAATGTGGGTTGCGATCATTTATCATTATGGCAGGGACCTTGGATGGAAAAACTTATACATCTGAGTTACTTTCATATGAAGGGACTTTTGGAGTGGGTTATGCGGTAGCTGCATATCATGCTTTAGAAGATGGTGAGGACATGGAACGCTTAAAAGAAGATGAATATGTAAGACTAGCACGCCAAACACTTGAGAATTATGTAAGCAAAAATGAAGTAATTGATAAGCCCAAAGATCTATCTAAAGGCATTAGCGAACAGCGTGGGGGAGTATTTGTTACTCTTGAGATTGATGGCAATTTGCGAGGGTGTATAGGCACCATTGGTCCTACCACAGATAGCATAGCTGATGAAATTATACAAAATGCAATCAGTGCGGGAACCAGAGATCCGAGATTTTCACCAGTTTCTAAAGCCGAGTTAAATAGACTTAGCTATAGTGTTGATGTCTTGGGAGAGCCTGAAGAGATACTGTCTATTGATGATTTAGACCCTAAGAAATATGGTGTAATAGTCAGCAAGGGTTATAGAAGAGGATTATTGCTTCCAAACCTTGATGGTGTAGATACTGCTGATCATCAGCTATCTATAGCCTTAAGTAAAGCGGGCATACATCCCAGAGAAGATTATCGATTGGAAAGATTTCAGGTGGTGAGGCATAAGTGAGCAAAGTAAAATGCAATATATGCCATCATTATTGTAATCTTGGAGAAAAGCAAGTTGGATTATGCAGAGCTAGAAGCAATATTGGTGGTGAGATTGTCTCCATTAATTATGGACACTTGACCAGTATTTCACTTGACCCTATCGAAAAAAAGCCTCTTAGTAGATTTTATTCAGGAAAGAATATCTTATCTGTTGGTAGTTTTGGTTGTAATTTAAGGTGCCCATTTTGTCAAAACCATCGGATATCCATGGCTTCAAAAGGAGAAGTTGGGACACAATCCATGGAGCCTGATGAGCTTGTAAAAACAGCTTTGAGTCTGAAATATAGGGGCAATATTGGTATCGCCTACACATATAATGAACCCCTAGTTGGTTATGAATATGTAAGGGATTGCTCCATATTGGCAAGGGATAAGGGCTTAAAAAATGTAGTGGTAACCAATGGCTGCTTTAATAAAGAACCAATGAAGGAATTGATGCCATATATAGATGCTTTTAATATAGACTTAAAGGGATTTACCCAAGAATTCTACAGAAAAATTGGAGGAGATTTAGAAACTGTTAAGGATTTCATTATTTCAGCTTGGAATTATAGCCATGTGGAGATTACTAGCCTAATCATTCCTGGGGAGAACGACAGCCAGGATGAGATAAGACATCTTGCTAAATTTATTGCCTCTATTGATTCAGATATACCTCTTCATATATCAAGGTTTTTCCCATCATATAAGATGAGAAACAAAAACCCTACAGAGACTAAATTGGTTTATGAATTAGCTAATATTGCAAGAAATGAATTAAAATATGTCTATGAGGGTAATTGTTAATAGTAGAGTAATATCTCTACTTTTTTTCTTTTTTATGTTAAACTATATCTACAGGGTTATGGTTGGAGGTTGGTATAATTTGACAAACTGTTTATCAGATGAACAGAGAAGAAAAAACTATGTCCTATTAGCAGAAAATCAGTATATACAAGGTAACAGTGAAAAAGCCATTGATTTCTATAATAAATCCTTAGAGTTTAAGGGTTCAGTAGAGGATGAAATAGAAGTTTTATTTAATATTGCATTAATCAATGATGAGTTAAACTTACCTCTAGAATCTAAGATAGCATATGAAAAGGTAGTCAAACTAGATTCAAACAAACCAGGCGCATACTATGGAATTGCTATAATGGAAGAGCAATTGGGTAATGACGACAAGGCTATCTATAATTATAGGCAAGCAATAAAAGCTGATCCAAAATATGATAGAGCTTATTTTTTCTTAGCCAATCTTTACGATAAGTTGGATATGACAGATTTAGCAATTAGATATTATGAAAAGGTATTGGAGTTAGTACCAGACGATTATCATGCATATAACAATCTGGGTTCTATCTATGAAGAGATGGGACAATACTATAAGGCTTTTGAGATGTTCTTAAGGAGTATTGAAATATACCCCTATTTCTACAAAGCGAAGTTCAATCTAGGTGTAGTATATAAGAGATTTGGGGATAATGAAAAGGCCTTGAAGTATTATTATGAATCACTGGATTTAAATAAGAGTTATTATTATACCTATTTAAACATCTCTGCAATCTACATAGAGGAAAAGGAATATAATAAATCAATAGATATTTTGACTGAAGGAATAGAATCAAATGAAGATGCAGCTGATTTGTATTATAATAGGGCTTGCTGTTATGCAATTTTAAATATGGTTGATGAAGCTATAGAAGATGTAAAAGTTGCATTGATTTTTAATCCAAATATCGTCTCCTGGGTAAAAAAAGATAAGGATTTTAAAGATTTATGTGATAATATTGATTTTATTAGTTTACTCAATGAATATGATAAATAAAGAAGGTGATTATATGATTATATTAAAAACTGAAGAGCAAATAGCTAAGATGAAAGAATCTGGTAGGATATTGGCCAGCTTACATAAGGAAATAGCTAAAATGATCAGGCCAGGAATATCAACATCTGAAATAGATAGCTTTGTTGAAGAATATTTAGAGAAGTTGGGTGCTTATCCAGAACAAAAGGGTTATCAAGGGTACCAATTTGCCACCTGTGCTTCTATAAATGATGAAATATGTCATGGTTTTCCCAGGGAAGAACTGTTAAAGGATGGAGATATTGTCACCATTGATATGGTGGTCAATCTTGATGGTTGGTTAGCTGACTCAGCATGGTCCTATGCAGTGGGAAATATTTCAGATAAGGCTCAGAAGCTATTGGAAGTTACCAAGAAAGCTTTGTATCTAGGCATTGAACAATCAGTAGTTGGAAATAGATTAGGAGACATAGGCCACGCAATACAGTCCTATGTGGAGTCCCATGGTTTTTCTGTGGTCAGGGATTTTGTAGGGCATGGAATTGGAAGGGATATGCACGAAGACCCTCAAGTTCTTCATTATGGGACATCAGGGCGGGGTCAAAGATTAGTTGAAGGTATGGTAATGACAATTGAGCCAATGATTAACATTGGTGACTATAGAATTAAATTAGATGATAATGGATGGACAGCTAGGACCTTAGATGGGAGTCTATCTGCTCAATTCGAACATACCATTGCCGTTACCAAGGATGGGGCAGTGATACTTACAGATCAGGATGAAATAGAGTAGATTCTTTGTTGTCATCCTGAGCAACGCGAAGGATCTTAAGATTCCTCGTTTACACTCGGAATGACATAAAAACTAGAAATAGCTAATTAGGAAGGTGATATCTTGAACTCCAAGAAAGATAATAAATTGTTATCCAAGAAATACACAAAAACTGAAGAAATCTTTAATGGTATAAGCCATGGAATAGGAGTTGTTTTTGGTATTGTGGCTTTAATACTATTGCTTGTAGTATCAATTAGTAATAGGGATATCCCTTCAATAGTTGGATTTTCTATATATGGCATATGCATAATCCTCATGTATCTGTCATCTACTCTTTATCATAGCATAACAATTGAAAAGGCAAAAAGGGTTCTTAGGGTATTTGACCATTCTTCCATATTTTTATTCATTGCAGGAACCTACACTCCAATTGCATTATTGGCATTAGAGGGGATGATGAGGATATTTATTTTAGTTGTGATCTGGGCTATAGCGATAGGTGGTGTAGTTTTCAAAATAATTACCTATAATAAATTTGATAAGTATAAAATATTATCTGTCCTAATATACATTGCTATGGGATGGATTGCTGTTTTCCCTATCAAGGCAATAATAAACGCAACCAGTATGAATTTCTTCTACTGGTTATTAGCAGGAGGGATACTCTATACAATTGGGACATTGTTCTATGGTAATAAAAAGATACCATTTAATCATGGAATTTGGCATCTATTTGTGCTAGCGGCAAGTATTGCTCATTTTTTAGGTATATTTAAATATTGAGCATTATTTGGATAGGCAGGATGTATTAATCTATAATTACATTTACAAGATAAAGGAGATGATTATATGGATATAATCGAAGGTATAATGACAAGGGCAAGCATTAGAAAGTTTACAGGAGAATTAATTAGTGATGAGCAATTGGACACTATACTGAGGGTTGGATTTCAAGCACCAAGTGCTCATAATTATCAACCTTGGGAATTCATTGTTTTAAGAGACAAGGAGAAAATAAAACTGATTAAAGAGTTCCATGGACATGCAAAAATGGCTGAAGATGCAGGAACTATTATAGTTGTTTGTGGAGATACAACTAGACAAACCAATAGAGGATTTTTGATATCTGACACATCTGCTGCTATTCAGAATATGTTATTGGCTGCTCATGGTTTAGGTTTAGGTGCTGTCTGGTGTGGTATATACGATATAAATGAATATATTGTTAATATAAGTAAAATCTTAAATTTACCAAATCATATACTACCTATTGGCATGGTGGTGGTAGGAAACAAGGCAAAAGAAAGAACTCCACAGGATAGATACGATGAAAATAAGATACACTATGACACATGGTAAAAGAACAAGATAATCTCAGATTGGTCGATGAATATGAAAAATAGATTTATATATATATTATTGATATTGAGTATAGCAGCTTTGTTATTTGGGTGTAATAAAGATTCAGATAATGATGTATTAGATGAAAATTCCCAAGGAGTGATAGAGATGAATTTTGACCAACTGGATCTACCTAAAATAGGAGAAGAAATAGCAGTAATTAAAACAAATCATGGAGAAATTAAAATAAGATTGTTTCCGGAAATTGCACCAAAGGCAGTAGAAAATCTAGTAACCCATGCAGGGAATGGTTATTATGATGGTGTAACCTTCCATAGAGTGCTTAATGATTTTATGATTCAAGGTGGAGATCCACAAGGCACGGGTAGAGGTGGTAAGAGTATTTGGGGTAGTGCTTTTGAAGATGAATTTGATATTAATTATCACAATATTAGAGGTGCATTATCCATGGCTAATTCGGGAGCTAACACCAATGGAAGTCAGTTCTTTATAGTTCAAAAAACAAAGGTGGAAGATACTTTGATTAAGCAAATGGAGGATATTGGTGCTGAGGGTGGTTTCCCAGAGGATGTTATCAATGCATATAAAGAATTAGGCGGCACTCCTTGGTTAGATTATAAACATACAGTGTTTGGTCATGTATTTGAAGGGATGGATGTTGTCGATGAGATTGCTGCTGTTGAAGTAAATACAGAAGGCAAACCTGCAGAGCCAGTAATCATTGAAACAATAGAAGTAATTGTATACGAGTAAGAGTGGACAGCACCACTAATCCTTTGTCCACTTAAGGAGAAATGTATATGGGATATAATTTAGAGATTGTTATTAGATTGATAGTAGCATCTGTATTAGGTGGACTTGTTGGTTTGGATAGGGAATCTACCAATCGACCTGCAGGGTTTAGAACGCATACCCTTGTATCAGTTGGGTCTGCTTTGATTATGTTGGTTTCAATTGATAGTGGTAAATACGGTGGAGATCCTTCAAGAATAGCTGCTCAGGTTGTTAGTGGGATTGGTTTTTTAGGTGCTGGCACAATATTGAGAACTAGAACTAGTGTTGAAGGACTAACTACAGCAGCAAGTCTATGGGTATGTGCTGGGATTGGTCTTGCAATCGGATCTGGCTATTATCTAGGAGCTATTGTAACCACAGTAGCAGTTTTGTTTTTCTTGAGATATTCTAAATCATTTGAAAGAAAATTATTTAAGACTTCCTATAGGAATGTAATTGTTCTTGGACTATATAGGGCTGGATATATCGGAGATATCGGGACCTTATTTGGCAAGCACAATATCATTATCAAAAACATTTCAATAACTAACTTGGAAGAGGAAGAAGTATTAAAGGTAGAATTGTATTTTAATGTTAAACTACCAAGGAATATAGATTTTAAGGAAGTAATAAATGAATTGTATTTAGTCAATGGCACATTAAAGATAACCAGTAATGATAGCTTGGGAAAGATTGATGATGAGGATGATTATATGTAGAAGGGTCGAGCTTACAATAAGATTGACCCTTACTTATTTTTATTCTGTCCATTTAATGATGTTCTTTTCTATAAAAGACATTATCTTGTACATTACAGCTGATAATACTGCTAATATAACTATACCCATCATCACTATATCCAGCTTGAATACTTGACTACCATATACGATGATGTATCCTATGCCTGCTTTTGAGACTAAAAACTCGCCTGTGATTACACCAATCCATGATAAACCAATACTAATCTTAAGGGTGCTTATTAGACTTGGTATTGATGATGGCAATACTAATTTAGTCAGAGTTTGAAATTTTGTTGCACCAAAAGTTTTCATCAACTTGATTTTATCACTATCAGTTGAAATAAAGCCATTGTACATATTCATGATACAAACTACTATAGAAACCATAACTGCTGTAACAATTATCCCTGAATATCCAGCTCCTGCCCATATGATGATTATAGGAGCCAGGGCGTTTTTTGGTAAACTATTTAGTATAACTAAATAAGGGTCAACTACCTTTGCCCAGAAGTTAGACCACCAAAGACCTATAGAGATTAAAAGACCTAGTATTGTACCAAGAGTAAATCCCACCACTGTTTCAGTGACAGATACTAATATATGGTGAAATAGATTTCCATTTCTCGCATATTCCAAAAA
This sequence comes from uncultured Tissierella sp., assembly GCA_964652285.1. GTDB lineage: Bacteria > Bacillota > Clostridia > Tissierellales > Tissierellaceae > JAAYTL01. The sequence goes on along the minus strand of CAZZCQ010000009.1, from coordinate 2,124 downwards.
TAGTTTCCAAATCCTGGACGGACTACTCGTTATGAAGGGATCTATCCATTTAAAGTGTGCTGCTATTTCCCATAAAAGCAAGGCAAGAATCAATATGCCTATTTGAACAATAAAAATTGAGCGTTTCCTATTTTTCACTGATTTCAAAAATTCTTCATGACTTTTGGATGTTGGTTTAGACATGTATATCCAGCTCCTTCCATATCTCATTGAAATAGTATCTAAATTCGGGAGCTTCTCTACACTTCAAAGGGGTTCTATTACCAGAACATGTCAACTCAATATTGAATATTTTTTTAATAGTACCAGGTCTATTAGTAAGGACTACTACTCTATCTGACATACTTATAGCTTCTGAGATGTCGTGTGTAACCATTATTGCTGTCTTTTTTTCCTTTTTGAGAATAGTACCTATTTCATCTGATATGGCTAATCTTGTTTGATAATCCAATGCAGAGAATGGCTCATCTAATAATAACAAATTGGGTTCAAGTAATAGAGTCCGAATGAGAGCTACCCTTTGTCTCATACCGCCAGATAGTTGATATGGATAAGATCTTATAAAATCTCCTAATCCA
>CAZZCQ010000009.1:0-1536 GCA_964652285.1 uncultured Tissierella sp. | reverse complement strand
CTAATCCATAGCCATGAAGTAGTTCTTTTGCCCGTTCCGTTGTTTCTTCATTCAATTTTCCTTGTATCTCTAAACCTATGACTACATTGTCAAGAATATTTCTCCATTCAAATAAATTATCTTTCTGGAACATATAACCTGAATTATGGAGTGGTTTATCAACGATTTTCCCATCAACCTTTACCTGGCCTGTAGTAGGTCTTATTAAACCTGAAATTATTGATAATAGGGTGGACTTACCGCATCCACTTGGTCCTACAATACCGATAATTTCATTGTAATATACATTTAAATTAATTACTTTTAAGGCTTCGGTTTCTTCTTCTAATGTATGATAAGTTATACCAAGATTATTTATTTCTACAACCTTTGTATTATTCATTTCATCCCTCCCTAAAAATATCTAGTATATAAATCATATTATTCAAGGGATATCTCTTTGGTGAAATTATAAATTAAATATTAAAATGATTAATTTTATGATATACTTGATTAGTTAATAGCTATAAGGAGTGACTACTATGCATCAGTATAAAGGAAAATTAATAATTCATACAGGTTCCATGTTTTCAGGAAAGACATCTAGTTTAGAGAAGGATGTTAAAAGATTTGTTATTGCAGGTTATCAAGTAGTAGCATTTAAGCCATCAGTAGATACAAGGTATAAGGAGTCTAAAATTGTAACACATGATAACACATCATTAAAGGCAGTATTAGTTGATAATATCGACGATATCATTGAATATTATAAGAAAAATAATCCCAATGTGATTGCAATTGATGAAGTTCAGTTTTTAAGTGGCGGAATACCTAAGATAGTCTCTTCTATCAATCAATTATTAGCTGAGGATATAACAGTAATAATTGCTGGACTTGATATAGATTTTTCTGGACAACCATTTGAAATTATCAAGGAATTGATGCCTTTTGCAGATTACCTATATAAGCACCATGCAGTTTGTGTAAGGTGTGGTACAGATGGGTGGGTGAGCCACAGGAAGACTAAGGATAAGGAAAGGGTCGTAATAGGAGCATCGAAAGAATATGAGCCATTATGTAGATCTTGTTTCCTAGAGGAGAAGGCTAAGGAAGAAGCTATTGTAAATAAGAACCAAGTTTCATTTGATCAATTAGATAATGTTGTAGAATAAATACTAAGAGGCAACATAAATAAGGGTTGGCATGGAAACCGACCCCTACATAAATAAGATATCTATGAAAAAATAATAGTTGAAATTTCTTGTAAGATAATTTCAACTATTTTATAACTAAAAAGTAAGTGCTTCCCTATGAAGTCCAACACTTAGACAGATACCTATTCCAATCAAACTTGTTAGCATAAATGTGCCTCCATGACTGATAAATGGAAGAGGTATGCCTGTTACAGGCATCAAACCTATGGTCATTCCGATATTTTCCCAAATATGAAATACAAAAATTGATGTTATGCCTACTACCATCAAGGATCCAAATAAATCACTACAATTTTTTGCTATTCTTATCATTCGACTTACAAGCAAGAAGTATAATCCAATG
>CAZZCQ010000008.1:0-14084 GCA_964652285.1 uncultured Tissierella sp. | reverse complement strand
GTATCAAGGAAAGCTATTGAAAATAATTTGATTACAATAGCTGGAGAAGACTCCCATGTTAAAAGTGGTATCCTTATGACTGATGGTATAAGTTACTATGAATTGGGAAAACAAACAGCTATAATGGCCAAGGAAATCCTAGTAGATGGGAAAGCTCCTTCTGAGATCCCTGCCGATACTGCAATAAATACAAGCAAAGTATTTAATGAAGAGACATTAAATGAACTTGGTCTAGACATAAACAATAAAGTATTTAAAGATGCAAATAAAATAGAAGAGTAGTAATTTGGAGGTTTAGCTAATGAAATTATTAATAACATCTTTGGAGCAAGGCTTAATCTTTGGTATATTAGCAATGGGAATGCTTATAACTTATAAAATACTTGATATATCTGACCTTTCTGTGGAAGGTACTTTCCCCTTTGGAGCTTTTTTGTTCGCAAGATTTATCTCAACAGGGATCAATCCTATATTGAGTACAGTTTTAGCATTTGTATTCGGAACTATGGCTGGATTACTTACTACAACATTATTCACCAAACTAAAAATCAGACCTTTATTGGCTGGAATTTTAACAATGACTATATTGTATTCAGTTAATCTAAAGATAAATGGAAAATCCAATATACCTCTCTTTAGTTATAAATCCATATTTGACTATGGCTTTGCTCTCTTGATTTTATTGATAATTGTATTAGCTATAAAGATACTCCTAGACATTTTCTTAAAGACCGAAACAGGATATTTATTAATCGCTACTGGCGACAACGAAGCTTTAGTAAAATCCTTAGGTGAAAATTCTACAAAATATAAACTGATAGGACTTATGATTGCAAATGGATTAGTTGCTTTAAGCGGTGCGCTTATGGCTCAGTACCAAGGCTTTGTAGATATAACAATGGGTGCAGGAATCATAGTAGTAGCCTTGGCTTCTATTATCATAGGAGACACCATTAAAAAGAACTCTACTTGGTTGAAGAATACCACTAGAGCTATAATTGGTGCTATTGTATATAAGATTATTGGCGGTATAGCTATAGATTTAGGACTAGATCCTAACGATTTAAGAGCTATTAATGCTATCATAGTAATAGTATTTATAGCCTACAATAATGCTGCACCTAATATGTTTAAACTTAAAAGTAAAGGAGGAGTTAAGAATGCTTAAAATTAGCAATCTATCTAAAAGTTTTAATAAAGAAAGTGACAATGAACTTGAAATATTTAATGGTTTCAATCTAGAGATTGAAGAAAATAAGTGCACAGCAATTATAGGGCCAAATGGATGCGGAAAGAGCACTCTACTCAACCTTATTAGTGGTAGTGTTATGGCAGATGAAGGGGAAATTATGCTAGATGAAATAGATATAGGAAAGTTATCAGAAGAAAAAAGAGCAATCCATATAGGAAGAGTCCATCAAGCTCCATCAATGGGTGTATCCCCTTCACTTACAATTCTAGAAAATATGTCATTAGCTGATAAAAAAGGCGAAGGCTTTGCTTTAAGAAAATTGATCAACAAGAAAAGAGTTCCTAAATATATTGCCCTTTTGAAGGATTTGGATTTAGGTCTTGAAGATAAACTAGATACCCAGGTCAGATATCTATCTGGTGGTCAGAGACAATCACTATCTTTGATTATGGCAGCTATGAAATTCCCAGATTTACTACTGCTAGATGAACATACAGCAGCCCTTGACCCTAAAACTTCACATGTAATTATGAAAAAGACCATGGAATTGATTGAAAAATATGAGATGACAACCATAATGATTTCCCATAATATGAAAGATGCTATTGATTACTCGGATAGAGTGATTATGCTGAATAATGGTGAAGTCGTATTGGATAAGGCAAGCATTGATATAACAGAAGATGAAATTATGGACTTCTATAGGAAGAAAATGGATGAGCATATATTACAATAATGAATTAATGATAAAGGTGTGACGCATAAATATACTATCCTTCATAATATCTTAAATCTCATATTAATTTCTATACAAAAATGATATAATATAGTAATAAATAGCTGAGGCCATTTATTACTATATTTATTTGGAGGAAAGATGAATAAATCAATAAGAAAATTAGTTTTAGCAGGATTATTTCTAGCGCTTGGATTGATACTACCTTTCATCACTGGACAAATCCCAAGTATCGGGAATATGCTATTGCCAATGCATATACCAGTACTCTTATGTGGATTTATCTGTGGTTGGAAATATGGATTAGTTGTTGGTTTTGTTGTACCTTTACTTCGAAGTGCCTTATTTACAATGCCACCTATGTTCCCAATAGCAATATCTATGGCCTTTGAATTAGCTACTTATGGACTGGTATCAGGATTACTCTATCATTTATTATCTGAAAATAGATTAAGAGTCATCCTTTCATTAATTGGTGCCATGATTGATGGAAGAATTGTATGGGGTATTGTCTCTTATTTCCTATTTGGTTTAAGTGGTAGCCAATTTACCCTTGAAATGTTTATAGCGGGAGCTTTCATAAATGCTATACCAGGAATTATTATTCAGCTTATTCTTATTCCAATTATTGTTTCTGTGTTGGAAAGGGTGAATCTAATAGAATATGTATGATGAGAATATTAAGGATTTACAAGATATACTTAAATCCATTGAATCATTATTGGAATCTAATGATTTAATAATTATTGCTATCGATGGAAAGAGTGGCTCAGGTAAAACCGTGTTGGCTAATCATTTAAAAAAATTGAAGGATTCAAATGTCTTCCATATGGATGATTTCTTTCTAAGGCCAGAATTAAGAACTGAAGAAAGAATGAAAGAAATAGGTGGTAATGTTGACTATTTAAGATTTAAAGAAGAAGTAATTGACGGAATCCTCTCAAAGAATGAATTCAAATATCAAATATATGACTGTAAGGAAATGACCCTAACTGATTATAGAGAAGTAAAGCCAAAGAAGATAAACATAGTTGAGGGTTCTTATAGCATGCACCCTACTCTGATTGACAACTATGGTTATAAAATATTCTTAGATATAGATGATGTCATTCAAAAAGAACGAATCTTAAGACGCAATGGTCCTCTAGCCTATAAAAGATTTTTTGATGAATGGATACCAAAAGAAAATATCTACTTTGATGAAATGAAGATTAAAGAACAATGCGATATAGTGATTATGTCTAAATAAGGAGATGCAAAGGCATCTCCTTAAAAAAATAGTTCATTAAAATTTATTGCTTGTCATCCAGAGGAGGGGAGCGACGAAGGATCTTGTTATTTCAATACATTTAAGATTCATCGCAGGCTCGGAATGACAAATCAGTATTACCCCCATTATCTACTTTTTATTAATTAACCCTTTTTTAAAAGCATCTTCCAGCATATATTCCACAAATTTCCATAATTCATCAGAAGATTCTTTTACAGGTGAAATTCTCTTATATATATCAGATTGGGGAACATCAAACTTTTGCCAAGTTCCACCACCATTCTTGTAATTATTTAACATAGGTTGAAGCCTATCCATGGAAGCAGCAAATAGTGCTTCTGGAGTCTCCATCTCTTCAAATTCATCCCATAGAGCCCTCATCTCTTGACCCTTATCTCCAGATAGCATACCAAATACCTTGTCAGCTGCAGCCAGCTCTCTCTCCTTCTTATCTTGATTAGCTTTCTTATCATAACAGAAGGTATCCCCAGCATATAATTCCACTAAGTCATGAATCAATAGCATTTTAATCACTTTAAATATATCAATCTCTTCATTAGCATATTCAGATAAAACCATTGCCATAACAGATATATGCCATGAATGTTGTGCATCGTCTTCCTTTCTATCTCCATTTATTAAACTGGTTTGCCTTAGTATGGTTTTCATCCTGTCCAGCTCTACAATAAAGTCCATGTCCTTTAACAAATTTTCCTTTACCAAAAAATCATCTCCTGTAGTTAATATCTGAATATTATTATATAATATTTTATAAGATACTAAAAGCTAAGATTTTGTTTAAGGGTAACTTATTGTTTTTCGAGTAATAATTAATTATAAAATATAGGAGGCGTTTTGATGGAATTAGTTAAAGTAGTTGGTAAATCAATAGGCAATCTTGCATATGAGTATGAAGTAAATGGACATAAAATTATTACTGATACTGCACAGGAAAATGGTGGTGATGATCTAGGTCCAAGTCCAAAAAGGCTCTTACTTGTTGGGTTAATAGGTTGTACAGGTATTGATGTTGCAGCTATATTGAAAAAGATGAGGGTTATATATGATGATTTAACCATTGAAGCTGAAACACATCTAACTGATGAGCACCCAAAGGTTTATGAGAATATCCATATGGTCTATAAATTCAAAGGTAACAATTTACCATTAGATAGCATCGACAAGGCAATTGAATTGTCCATGAATAAATACTGTGGGGTATCCGCAATGTTAGCCAAAGCAACACCTATAACTTATGAAATTATTTTAGAAGATTAATATAATTAATTTGAAAATTTTTCAAATATAATCATGAATAAAATAGTAGATTAGTAAAAAACTAATATAACTATATTAGTGGAGGAAATAAAATGTTAAAAAATATAATCCTATTTACTAATCTATCTTTACTCTTTTTCCCATTACCTATCTTCAATCAACAAATCTATCATAATATGAAGAATAGTTTTGAAATCAATAAAGAATTAGAGATTATAATAAATGATATAAGTGATAATTATGATATCCCTGAGGCATCTTCTCAAGTTCATAATCTTCCTTGGAGAAATAACCTAGACTTTATAGATGCAAAAATTAAATACAATACACCTATTCTTATGGCAGGATTCTGTTCTGTACTTAAAAATCCTTTACCTGGAGAAGAATATAATGTCAGCCTTGCAGCACAAAATATTAGTGGTAAAGTTGTAAAGTCAAATAAGATATTTTCACAAAACACTGCTCTAGGCCCTTATAATGAAGTTAATGGTTATAAAGAAGGAGCAACTTATGTTGAAGGAAATATTGTCATGGCTACAGGTGGTGGTGTATGCAAAATTGCAACTACTCTATATAATCTGGTAGTTCTTTCAAACCTTGAAGTTGTAGAAAGATACAATCATTCCATGCCTATCAACTATGTGCCCTATGGTCAAGATGCTACAGTAGCCTATGGAATTAAGGATTTTAAATTTAAAAATTCCGGTGATGGCAATATATTGATATGGTCTCAATTAATAGGAAATAGATTATATATGGCCTTTTATGGAACAGAGCATGTACCTGAAGTGACTTGGAGTCATGAAATAGATAATATTATTGAACCATCAATTAAATATGTAAAAAATGAAAATTTGAATAAGGGTGATATGAATACTATTATTCAAGGACTCCATGGTGCTAGGGTAAAATCCAAAGTACAAATCAAATCTAAAGATGGCATTATAAAAATAAGGGATATGGGTATTAGCCAATATGAACCATTACCAAAGCTAATTGAAATCAATTAGTTTAATAGATAGAATTTAAGGGTATAGTAAATATAAGAAATTTGTTATATGAGGAGGTATTATAATGGATAATGAAAAAGATAAATTAAACTTAAAATGTACCCCACCAGACAATAATCGAAAAGCAAACAACCCAAAAAAAGGTGTAGTAAAAGAAGGTTCTCATAAGGCTTATAAAGAGCCTAAGATTGAAAACACTCAAACAGATGTATATTATGATACTGAATGTAAATTGCCTGATTCTGAAGTAGCTATCCCAACATATGATGCAGTTATTGAAGCTAAAGAGTGGGTTGATAAAGAGAATAAGATGTAAATACTCCTAATAGCCCTAGGGCTATTTTTTTTGGAAAATGACCTAATATGAAATAAAATATGAAATTTCTACTTACAAATGGTAGCTATACAAGATTTGATAATTAATAAAAGCTCCAAATAAGATTCGTTTTTAATTGACAAATATGCTAAAATATGATGATATAGTATTAATCAATAATTTTAAGGAGGATAAATATGGAAGGTGACGCTGGACCCCAGATTGCTGGCCAATTATTATTATTATTTATTCTAATATTAATTAATGCATTTTTCGCCGCATCTGAGATAGCAATGATATCTGTCGACAAAAAGAAGATTACGGCCCAAGCGGAGGATGGTAATAAAAAAGCCAAGATGTTGCTGAATCTACTTAAAGAACCTTCAAGGTTTTTATCTACTATACAAGTAGGAATTACCTTCGCAGGGTTTTTCACATCTGCATCAGCTGCAGTTGGTATATCTAATGACTTTGGTAGGTTTCTACAAAGCCACAGTATTCCATTTGCCAATGATGTTGCATTTGTTTCAATAACATTATTACTAGGTTATATTACACTCGTATTTGGAGAGCTAGTTCCAAAGAGAATAGCACTTCAATATTCGGAGAAATTCTCCATGTTTTCTGTTAGAACTATTAGTATAACAGCTAAAATCATGCGACCATTTGTAACTTTTCTATCTATATCAACAAACACTGTTTTAAAATTGTTTGGAATCAGCATCGAAGGTGTTGAAGAGAAGGTAACCTTGGAAGAAATACGTTCAATTGTTGAAGTTGGACAAGAACAGGGTGTTATCAACCCAGTTGAAAAAGAAATGATAGATAGTGTGATTGGTTTTGATGATAAACTAGCAGAAGAAGTTATGACAGCTAGAACAGAAGTATTTATGATTGATCTAGAAGACCCTATTGAAGAGTATCTAGATGAGATGTTGGAATTAAAATATTCTAGGATTCCCGTATATGAAGATGATCTAGATAATATACTGGGTATACTTTATTTAAAAGATTTTTTGAGAGAAGCCTATAAGGCTGGCTTTGAAAATATAGATATCAAAAAAATTCTTCGCCCAGCTTATTTTATTCCTGAGCGAAAAAATATCAATGATCTATTTAATGAACTTCAAGCCAATAGAAAACATTTGGCTGTTTTAATCGATGAATATGGTGGTTTCTCTGGTATAGTCACTATGGAAGACCTGATAGAAGAGATTATGGGTGATATTGATGATGAATATGATCATGATGAACCAGATCTTAAAAAGATTGATGATTATAACTTTATGGCAAAAGGTGCCATATCCATAAAGGAATTAAATTCTAATCTTGGAATAGACCTAGATGAAGACTCTGAAGATTATGACACATTAGGTGGATTATTGATGTATCTGATGGGCTATATACCTGATGATGGTCACAAACAGTTGGTTGAATATGAAAATGTAGAATTTCACATAGAAGAAATTACTGATAGAAGAATCCAGTTAGTGCATATTGTACTTAAAGAAGAAATTGAAGAGTTAGATGAAGATGAAGAATAAAATGGAGGGAATTTAAAAGTACCCTCCATTTCTTATTAAATTTCATAATTACTATAAAATTCAATTCTCTCTTCTAAACTAGGATGTGAATTATACCATATCCTATATAAAGTTGATTGTCTAGGCAATCCTAAACTCCTATCATAGAGCTTTTCCATAGCTGAAATAGCAGATTCCCTATCTTCTGTCATAGTAATTTCATATTCATCAGCTACTAGTTCCATACTTCTAGAAATGAAATTATACATAGGATTTAACAAAAAACCATAGAGATTGATGAGTAATATTAACAGTGGTAATGAAGCATAATTGGATAAATTCTTAAATCCAAATCTTAGATTTGATTTATCCAATATCCAATTAGCACTAATATATACTAGAAATAGGAGTAGGAAATTACTAATACAATTAAATATAATATTCTTCCATATATGCCCCTCTACATAATGTCCAATTTCATGAGCAGTTATAGCTAATATTTCTCCTTCACTTAAATTATTTATCGTCGTATCCCACAAAACTATCCTTTTAGATTTAAATATACCTGTCATGTAAGCATTCATGGTATTTGTATCTTGACTTTTATCTACCATATATATATCAGCATCTGAAATATCCGCCTTTTCTAATAGCAATCCTATCTTTTCACCCAAGGCCTCATCCTCTATAGATGTATATTGATTAAATATTGGATCAATACACATAGGAGAAATAAATACCACAAATATCACTATAGGAATTAATAGAATTCCCATTTGTAACCACCAAATCCTTTGACTTCTATATATTATGTAATAGGGTATCCAGACAAAAAAAGCTAATACTAAATCATTAACCACAAACCCCTTGAGATTAAGCTCTAGCCATCTGATAAATGTTTGAGAGGTTAAGCCGTACTTGTGTCCTAGGACAAAGGATGAATAATAATTAAGTGGTAATTCAATCAAAAATAATAGTAGGAAGAAAACTACTCCATATAGAATCCCTGCTTTAATTATACCTCCTTTTCTTTCAGCCCAAGTGCTAATCCTTTGTGAAAGCCTTGAAGTCAAAAATAGTAAGGGGATTAAAAATTGCAGGATCAATCCTATAGCCCATACTAATAGATTATCCTTCCTTAAGTTATAGGCCTCCAGTGGTAAATCAGGATAATCAACTTTTACTTGTTCAATATTTCTATATTCACTAGCGAGCATTATTACTATAAAGATTAACAAAAATACAAAAAATAATAGTATTGCCTTCTTTAACCTTCTATCCATATACTCACGCTCCTACTTTAGAATATATCTATGTAATTAAAATTATACCATGTTTATATATTTTAAGTTAAAAAATAAAAATAACCACTTGACTAATCTATCAAGTGATTATTTTAAAATCATTTATTTTTATAAATCTATCTTCCTTTCTATCAGATAGCCTATTCTATCAGATAGCCTATGGTAATAAAGGCCCCTATTGAGAATAATACTTCTAAAAGAATACTTGTCAGATTGATATAGGCAAATGAATCATATCCAAGTACAAAACCAGATGTAATACTATTAAGCCTTTCGGCTTAATTGATTTCAACACCACCAAGTATGGCTAAATACCTCACTCTTAGTATCGGAGCATCTGGGCCACTATTGGATCTTGTCTTATTGCTCATGCCTCCTAGTATTGGAGTACCTGATACTTCTACTCTCCAATCACTTGGTACATGAATCTCAATACCTCCTAAAAATGCATTTGCTTCTATATGCACTTCATTATTATGGAGCTTGGCTCCCCTAAGGTCCAACTCTATCCCTCCCAAGATGGTGGATAATTTACCACCTTTAAATTCTTGAGATTGGTTATTGGATTCCAAACCGGACAACATTATAAAATGATTCATTGTATCCTCAAAAGTAACATTACTAATCCATTTTTTATTTTCTTTTTTATGACTTCCATCACTCTCATCATTCTGATCATCATAGGATTTTTCACTATAATTACTAGATGTCTTTTCACTAAAAAATATTAAATTAATACCTATAAGTATTAAAACAATCGGCCAGAATAGTCTAAACGCATTATACTCTAAATAACCTATTCTATCTAATTGAAGTAATACACCAACTAAGATAATAATAAGATTCCAAAATTTACTACTCCTTTTCTGTAACAAACCAGAAATTCCCAATAGAATAATTATACTTGGCCAATAAGTGCTTATTATATCGTTAAATTCAAACACATTTGCTTGGTCTAAGAGAAAACCCGCACCTAATAGAATAAGAATAATTCCAACAAAATATCTTCCCATTACTCGCAAAACCTCCTATTTGCTCATCTTCCTTGATTTGTCAACACTTGCTCTTATTGCTTCTATAATAGCAGACCTAAATCCATTTTTCTCTAAACTTGACACAGCTTCTATAGTTGTCCCCCCTGGAGAGCATACATTATCCTTTAATTTAGCTGGATGAATGCCCGACTCTAGTACCATCTTTGCTGAACCCATGACAGATTGTGCAGCCATAGTATATGCTTGCTGCCTTGGTATTCCTTCTAGTACTACGCCATCTGCTAGAGCCTCAATCAATATATATATATATGCTGGAGAACCACTAAGGGCTGTAACCCCATCCATTAATTTCTCATCGACTATTTCAACTCTACCAAAGGAATTGAATATTTCCATCATACCATCTAGTTCTTCCTTACTAAATCTGTCACCAGGAGATATGGCTGTCATTCCCTCACCTACCATGGCTGGAGTATTTGGCATTGCTTTGAGATATTTTGTATCTTTATTTAGATGGACTTTTAAAAATTCAGAACTAATACCTGCTCCTATACCAATAACTACCCCATCTTTTTTTATATAATCTTTTATCTCATTCAAAACGAGCTCATATATTTGTGGTTTTATGGATAATATCAAATAATCCGATTGCCTAGCAACTTCAATATTATCATCAGTAATCCTTATATTTAAATCTTCTATTGTATTTTCTTTTAAAGGTAATGTACGATTTGAAGCTATTAGATTTTCAGCAGAAACTTTTCCCGATTTTATCAAACTCTTGATCATTGCTTGTGCCATATTCCCACAACCAATAAAACCAATTATCTTTTGCATGTAAATCCCTCCACATATTTTATGATTAATTATATCATATTGAATAATGAAGTACACATTGTTTACAATAAATTTACAACAAAAAAGGAGCTAATTGCTCCAATCAAATCATATGTATATAAATATTACCTTTTCTGAACCGAAGGATCTGATATGACCTCGTAGCCACCAAAACTTGTTATTGTTATAATCATAGCATTGATAACTGTTAATATGATTCCTTGAAAACCATCACCTTGTTTTGCAAAAATAAATGTGAGTATCAATGAAATTATAAAAGCATACAAGCGCACAAACTTATCCCCAAATCGTTTTTTTACCAGCGATTTCGAAAATTGAACTATGAGCATTACAGCCATTGACAGGCCAACAAATGTAGACATTACATCCACAGTCATAAAATCATCAAACATAATCTCGCCCCCTTATAGTACTCCCTAATAAATAGTATGCTGAAAAAAACAAGATTATGTAGATTATTCCTTTTCATCTTAATAAATTTGGCTTAGAATCATTTTAGTTAATAAACCTTCGTCAATATTTCCCCCTGTCAATACTATTGCCACATTATTACCTGTAAATAGTTGTGGATTATTCATAATTGCACCAACTCCAATCGCTCCTGCAGGCTCTACGACCAACTTTTCCTTTAATAGAAGATGTAATATTGCCTTTTTTATGTCCTCCTCTTCAACAAGAATAATATCATCTATACAATTTTTAGCCATTGTGAAAGGTATATATCCTACACCTCCTACTAAAGCATCACATATGGATTCCTTTGTAGGATAGACCCCATAGAATTTATTATCCCTAAGTGAAGCCACCATTGCAGGGCAAGCTTCTGTCTGAACGCCAATAATTTTTATATCTGGATTGATAGATTTAGCAGCAGTAGCAATTCCACTTATTAAACCACCCCCGCCTATAGGAACCAATATGGCATCTATCATAGGATTTTGTTCTAGTAATTCAAGTCCTAGGGTCCCCTGTCCTGATATTGTTTCTTTATCAGAACAAGGGTCTATGAAAATAGCTCCACTTTCCTTAATCTTCTTTAACCCAATTTCCTGGGTTTCATCATAGTTTATACCTACTCTTTCTACCTTAGCACCATAATATTCTATCTTATCAGTTTTTATTTTAGGTGTTGTCGAAGGTACATAAATGGTTACATCATCTATGCCCAATAAATAAGCTCCATAGCTCACTGCTACTCCATGATTGCCTGAAGAGATTGCCACTACACCTGTTCTCTTTTCATCCTGATTAAGTGATGTAATTTTACTTAAGGCCCCTCTTATTTTATAGCTACCAGTTCTTTGTTGGTTTTCCAATTTGTAATATATATTGGTCTTTTCATTACTTAGGAATATGGACTTTTCTAAAGGTGTTTTGTATATAAATTTTTCTATTCTGTTTTTAGATTCTAATATAGATTTAATATTTATCACTTATACTCCTACTTTCAAATCATAGTTTATAAAGCATCACTTGCAAGCTCATCAGCTTCGATAAACCATTTTTCAATCAAGTTTTGAGAATTTATATCATCTAATATTTCATTTAGTTTTTCTGTTAATTCGTCATCACCCTGTTTTACAGCTATAGCAACACCACCAGATTCATTATCAATCAATAAATTTTCTACAACCTTTATATCTTCATTGACTTTTGCAAAGGATTCAGCAACTGGAGTTTCTAAGATAATACAATCTATTTTATTAGTTTTTAGATTCATAACTAGATCTGGATTTGTACCTAATGCTAAGACATCAGCATCCTTGATTGTATTTCTAGCTATCTCCTCTTGGACTGTTCCAACTTGAACCCCTATGCTCTTTCCATCTAAATCTTCAATTGTACTAATTTCAGTATTATCCTTAGCAACTAAAACTGAAAGCTGAGCTTCATAATAGATGTCGCTAAAATTGGCTTCCCTATCTGGATCTGGATTCATACCAGCAATTACCATATCCAACATTCCAGTAGCTAAACCACCTAATAGCTTATCAAAATCCATTTCTTGTATAACTAATTCTACACCTAAATCATCTGCAATATATTTTGCAATTTCAATATCGAATCCAACAACTTTATCCTCCCCATCAATTAAAGCATGAAACTCAAATGGCGGATAATCTGCACTAGTTCCTAATACTATCTGACCTTTATCTATGATCTCTTGTACAGAACCCTTCTCTTCTCCATTTTGGCCTTGTACATCTGCATCATTACCTCCACACCCTGTTAAAACAACACTAAATACCATAATTAATACTAAAAGTAAGCCTAAATTCTTTTTCATTATTATTCCCCTTTCTTTTTTAACTAAAAAGACTCCCATCCCTAAGTTTTATTACCTAGGAACGAGAGTTATACTTCGCGTTGCCATCCTAATTTGCATATATTTCACAACATATGCCTCATCTAGTACACCTTAATAAAATATACTATATCACTATAACGGGTGAACCCGATGCAGCCTTGAATAATATCTCGGTGCATGCCTCAGAGGCCCTTTTCACTCTAATAATCCATCGTTCACTCTCACCAATTAGAACTCGCTGTAAAAGATTTCTTAAAGTTACTTCCCTCTTCAAAGATTATTTTTAATTTAAAATCTATTATATACTAATTTTATAATTTGTAAAGCCTTTTTAAAATTTAATTAATTAAAAAAACTTTCCTTTAAATTTTAAGAACCTAATAAGCAATTAGGTTCTACCTTCGAAATCTTCTTTACATGTAGGGCATGTAATTATTACTCTGCCCTTCCCTTTAGGTACTCTAATATCTTGTTTGCAATTTGGACATTTAAAGAATTTATATTCCTTGCTTTGTTCAACCTTTTTCTTTGTCTTACCAAATTTACTTCTTATTGGATTCCACCAATTAAGGAATTTTGCATTCTCTAGATACCTTTTATTGATATTCTTAGAAAACATACGAAAATAACTAATAATAATAATTACTAAAACTAAAATATTTAGTAAGGGAATCTTAGCAAAGATATTGATGATTAAAATTATAAAGCTCACTACTAGCATAGCATTAGAGAGTTGATCTACGCCATATCGTCCTACCATAAACCTTTTAAACCAATTCATCTTCTAGCCTCTTTCTATTATAAAATGGTACACCCGAGAGGACTCGAACCCCCAACACCCTGGTCCGAAGCCAGGTGCTCTATCCGTTGAGCTACGGGTGCATATTATAATATAGTATATACCAAATATTTGATTCTTTCAATTCAAAAAATATAGAGATCACCCTACACTAATATAGTAATCTCTGTGTTTCAAAATTAATGAATGGTACGGGAAAGAGGACTTGAACCTCTAAGTCAAAGACACTAGACCTTGTCCTGGGTATAGTGCGTCTACCAATTCCGCCATTCCCGCATAGTGGTTATGATAATTTTACCATTAGTTCTTTATAATCTCAAGAGCAACTTCTTCATCTAATGTAAACACTGATTTAATAATCTCAATGCTTATATTCTGTGTATAAATAAACAGATACAGAGACCACCATATACTAGTATAGTGACCCCTGCATCTTTATGTATGGTGCGGGAAAGAGGACTTGAACCCCCACGTCAAAGACACTAGATCCTAAGT
>CAZZCQ010000007.1:0-14595 GCA_964652285.1 uncultured Tissierella sp. | reverse complement strand
ATTGTCTGACGGTCTAGATACTTCCTTTCCTGAGGATAGTTGATTCTGATATTTTTGCATCTGATTGAGATTATTTGTCAGATTCCTCAAAAATCCCTCACTCAACACCTTGTTTGTTATCCTCATCTCCTATACCCCCGTTCTATTAATCAAGACATCCAACATCTCTGACAAAGTTTGAATTACTCTAGCATTTGCTTCATATGCTTTTTGATACTTAATTACATTTGATATCTCTTCATCTATGGAAACTCCAGAGACTGACTCCCTCCTCATCTCCAACTGCCCGACCAGTATCTCTTGATTTGCTATTATATTATCTGAATGTTCCTTTGATATACCTATATTGGTCACTATATTTCCATAGGCTCCCTCTATAGTCATACCTCCTGTAAAATTCTTTATAGACATAGTAGCTAAGTCATAGTCAAGTGCATGACCCTTAAAGGACATTTTTGTATTTCTAAGGCCTGCAATCATCAAGGCCCTAGACCCATCGCCTTCTGGCGAATCAGGATATCTTCCTACCCAGACTCTACTATTATCATCCTGAATATCATCATTGACCTTGATTGAAAGACCACCATTTTCCTCAATAATTGTGAAGAAATCATAATAGTCTACCCCACCAATATTACCTGCTCCATTACCATCAGTATGAATGATATTTACAGCCTTCACCAGAGTGTTAGCAAAGTCATCAATACTAATAATACTATTGTCAATATCCTGAAGGGCTTCCCTATATCCCTTGATTCTTCCAGATGAAATACTATCATTTATCTCAATATCATCTAAGCTCTCTATATCTCCATCTCTTTTCGTAAATATGGCCTTTCCTATTTCAAAGTCTCCAATATCATCTACATTGATCTCAACTGATCCATTTAAGCCATTTCCTCCTTGAGATATAAATACTGTATAATCAATAAGGTTACCATCTCCGTCTATATTTTCAACTATATCAGTGACTAGACTAAGCTCAAATAGCTGCTCCTCTCCACCTAATATATTGATATCACCACATTTTATACTAACTCGTCCATATTTATCATGTGATGTTTTGAAGTTTGTTATAGTTCCCAAATCCTCTAACATTAAGTCTCTTTGGTCTAGTAAATCATTTGGGATTTGTTCAGTTAATGAAATATTAAGTATCTGCTGATTTAATGATTCTAGTTTGTCCACAATGGAGTTAAAGTCCAAAGCATTCTTCTCTAATTGACCAATAGTCTCATCCTTTAGGGAATGGATTTGAGTATTCATATGATTTATGATGTCAGCCAATGATTTTGACTTTTCTACAACTATAGTCTTTGAAGTAAGGCTCTCTGGATTCTTGCTCAACTCCTGCCAAGAATCAAACATCTCACCTAAATAAAAATTAAGTCCACTAGTAGATGGTTCATTAAAGATTACCTCTAGTTGATTTGTTAGCTCAGATTTTGCTGTATATCTTTCAAGAGTTCCAATCTCATTTCTAATCTGTTTTACAGTATAGTCATCAACCAATCTAACTATGGAATCCATCCTTACTCCTGTACCCAATTGTCCTACTCCAACAAGATTATAGGCTATATCGGCCTTCATCTCCACTCTCTGCCTTGTATAGCCCTTGGTATTTGTATTGGCTATATTGTGGCTGGCGGTATGTAGAGATGTTTGTTGAGCAAATAAACCTTTATTTGCTGTATTTAATGTAGAAAATAATCCAGTCATCTAATCACATCCTATATTGAATGATCCACTAAATTTACATTGTTCATCTTTTCATATTTACCATTTGCAGAATATGTATTTGAAAAGTCGTTTATACTCTTAGAAATGCTCTCTAATATTACATTTTGGTAGCTTAGGGCTTGTTGAGTTAGTAGAAGATTTAGCTCCTGCATATAGTTAATCTCCTCAATTAGGTCAATTACTTCCTGTTGATTTCTAATACCTTCTATGTTAAAATCCTTCAACCTTACTATCTCTACATCTTTCTTCTCGGTAATCTCAGAGATTGTATCTATATCATTATGGACTAAAGCTGCCCGTTCTTTTTTCAGCAAATCTTGAATTCTCCATAAATGATCAATTAGCTCTCTTTCAGTCCTCATTGGAAATCACTTCCTTCTTGAGAATCTATTAACTCAATTAGCTTATTAGCTATCTCCTCAGAGGAAGCTCTGTATTCTCCAGATATAATTGATTGTCTTATCTTTTCAACCCTCTCCCTAATTTGTATATCTTTAGATTGGTTGATTCTATTGACAAGAGCTTTTGCTTTATCTGAGATTTCGATATTTACAATTTCATCCTTTTTTACATCATTACTCAAATTTTTACTAACTTTTATATTGTTATCTAGGTAATTTATATTGTTCACTCTATCAATTTTCATAATCTTCTCCCTTTATACCCTTTAGATATTATATCGGTAGCTTATCCAATTAATTAATAATCTTTATAAATTTCTAACCCTTTGTTCTTTGCTCAATATATTGGTTATTCTAACTCCAAAGTTTTCATTGATGACAACAACTTCTCCATGAGCTAACAACTTTCCATTTACATAGATTTCCAATGGCTCATCTGCTAATTTATTCAATTCTACTACGGAACCATTGCCAAAGGATAAAATCTCTTTGATTGTTTTTTTACTCTTGCCAAGAACTACACTAAATTCCAAAGGAACATCCATAATTAAATCTAAATTCCTTGGTGCCCTTGATTCTTGTTCTTCTTCTTGGATATTTGGGAATATGGGTTTTTTCACTGAAACCTTTTCCTTTTCTTCGTCTCTTACACCATTATTAGCCTCTTCTTTATTTAAGATATTGATATCCTCTTCAGGTAAAGTATCCTTATTCATCACGCACCATCCTCTTCAATATATTGTAATACTTCTACTGCTAACCTAGAATCCACTTGACCAGGTCTTACTAAAAAATGGAGCTTGTCTTCTACATACATCTTGAGTGGCTCCTTGGTTTTTATGTCTAGTTGAAGAATATCTCCAACCTCTAATCTTAAAAAATCATCTACTGTAATAGTAAACTTACCAAGTACTACTTCTAAATTCGCTTGGGATGCCATTATCCTATCCCTGATTATCTCCTGACTATCATCATTTACTTCCTTATCAAAATCAAACCAATTTTTCATACTCAGTTTGTCTATGACATTTTCAAAGGATACATATGGAATACATATATTCATGATACTTTTAGTATCCAGGACCTCCACTATAAGGCTAACAAGTATAACTGGTTCATTGGGGGACATATTTTGAATTAATTGAGGGTTTGTCTCTAAAGAATCCAAATCTGTCTCTATATCTATCACCTCAACCCAAGCAGCCTCATAAGATCTCAATATACTCAATACTATTTCCTCTAAAATACCTAGCTCGATTACGGTGAATCTTTCCTTTTCTCTTAATTCCAAAGAACTCCCCCTAGATGCACCACACAATAGATCAATCGCCTGGTTACAAAAGTCTGGATTGATTTCTAAAATCTGATTACCTATCAATGGCTTTGAATGAAACATAGCTAATAAGGTACTCTTTGGAATTGCTTTTATAAATTCATCATAAGAGATTTGATCAATCTCAGCTAAGTTTATCTTTGTATTAGAGCGAATTTGAGTAGTCAGTAGATTTCCTGCGATTTTAGAGAAGTTTTCAAATATCATATATAATGTATTTATGTATTCCTTAGAAAGTTTAATAGGTCGCTTGAAATCATAAGACCTTACTTTGCTATTATCCTTGTATTCCAATATTGAATTGGCATCTATCTCACCATTATTTAGTGCTTCTAATAGCGAATCCATCTCTTGTTGAGATAATACTTTTTTCACATAAACTACCTCATTTCTCTTTCATGCTAGTTATATATAATTTATATCGGCTATTATAGTGGAATAATTAAGGGGAAAAAGTATTGATTATCTTCCATACTTCCTCCACTTTTAAAATTATACACATTATAAAATACACCAATGCCCCAAAGCCAATAGAAATTAGCAACATTATCAATTCCATGAATTTATTAGTAGCAACCAATGGACCTAGTTTGAAATAGATTATATATACGACAATCCCCATTATTAGAGTCGCCAAAGCAACCTTGATAAATGTTATTAGCATTTTAGTCATGCCAATAGGGCCCATCTTCTTTCGTAAATCAACAAACAATAAAAATGCAGTAAATATGGCGGAAATGCTTGTAGCTAAAGCCAAACCATCATGAGCCATAAAACGAATAAATAATAGATTTAAGACCACATTAAGTACAACTGCAATAGCTCCATTTATCATAGGAGTCTTAGTATCTTGAAATGAATAAAAAACCTTGTTTAACATCATTCTCATAGCCGAACCTATAAGACCTATTGAATAAAAAAACAAAGCACTACTGGTCATGGCAGTAGCAGTAGCATCAAAGGCACCTCTTTCAAAGAATACATAAACTATAGGCTTAGACAATATCATCATACCTATAGTAGCAGGTACAGTTATCAATAGTATTATATTGACACCTTCGTTTAGGATTCCCTTTACTTGATCTTTGTCACCTTGAGAAAAAGCATCACTTAACATAGGAAATACAACCGTGGTAATAGCCATTACAAATACAGTTATAACCATATCACTGATTCTATTTGAATAGGTCAAAGCAGAGATAGAACCATCGACCAACTCAGAAGCAAGGGTTTTGTCAATAACAGCATTGATTTGTCTTACTGCAGATCCCATTAGAACTGGAACCACTAGGACCAATGCCTTTCTCAGATAAGGATCTCTAAAATTGAAATTAAATGAGTGTCTATATCCAGTATGCCTGACTGCTGGTATTTGTATCAAAAATTGAGTAGATGATGCAATCACACTTATCACCATTAATACACTGATATCCATGCCCTCTGCGAAAAAGAAAAGGTATATAAGGTATACCCATAATTGCATGGGGTCCAAATATTTGATTGCTCTGTAAGTAACCGGAAAAAACATATGTAACACCTAAAAATACAATAATAGGTAGTCCAATTCTATTGAGCTTAACAGCTGCTTCAAACTGCTCTCCTTCAAATCCCTTTGCCAATATTCTAATAAGGATAGGAGAAAAGATATAAGCCAATATGGCCAATATCAATGTGATGAGTACTACATTATTTAGAACATTGTTTAGATATTTCTTCTGAGCCCCTTTCCCATTCTTTCCCCTGATTTCAGAGAAAATAGGTACCAAGCTAGTATTTAGTGCTGAACCCAAGGTTCCCATGATAATAATTGTAGCAGTCATAGCAACAAAATATGTATCTGTTTCCACACCAGAGCCATACTTTGAAGCAATTAGTACCTCTCTTATAAAACCCAAGCCCTTGCTTATAAGTGTGAAGACGGATATCATGAGTGCAGATTGGGCAACTTTTTGTTTTCTTGTCATCTAAAAAACCTCTTCTTTTATTATTCATCATATTATAGCATATAATAAAAGACCAGGAAAGTGAATCTCCTGGTCTATACAGTAACCCTATCTGCTATTTTATTGTATCCGTCCAATATAAAATTATATGGAGTATCGCCTAGTTCATCTTTTGGAATCTCTATGCTTATTGTCTGATAAGTGATCACCTGTATAATCATAGTATCTGAGTCAGGGGATTTTATATCTAAGATAATCTTATATCCCTCTTCAGTTTTGATTATGTTCTTTATATCCATGGTATACCCTGGTGTGGGGAATTGTTTTGTAATGGTTACCAATACATCTTCCTCATCATTAGTTACAACAATCTCTTCTTGATTGTCAAATGATTGTACAACTCCTAATACCTCAAAGGATACATTATTCAACTTATCCAATACCCCCTTTGCTCTTTGTAGTATTATCACCGCTTCAGCCTGAGATAATTCTCTATCTGGAGAAAAGACACTGCCAGGTTCCCCTAGAATTATCCCATAATTATTTAAAGCACCCAATAAAGCTCTGCTATTTGAATCCATAGTAGAAACATCTGAAAATGGTACATCCAATTCCTTATCAATGGATATATTAAGCTCATTTAAAATCTCATCAAAGAATCCAATTATATCCTTTCTCAAAAATACTTTATTCTCAGCATTCGCTGAGATATTAAACCCATGGTTCTTAAGTAATGATGCTGTTGAAAGTTTGAAATTTTGTGATGATATTGGGTCATTAGGATTAAATGTATCAAAACTATTTCTAGCTAAATATGGAAAATAGTAAGTCAAGAAGGATTTATCAATAATTCCATTAGACCAATGATTATTTATTTTGCTTTCCATGCTACCATATGCTATAGAGGAACTCAAAATTAGAACTACAAGTAAAACAGTTGAAATCTTTCTCACTCAATCCACCCCTTTATATTCATCTTATATCAATTATACCCTGAATATACCAGTATAATATTACAAAATAGTTACATTAAGGCATTAAAATTGAAAACCCACTTTATCAGTGGGTTGAGTTGATTTATAAGTTTATTTTAGAAACTTTTAAGACTCCTTTAATCTTTCTTAATGACTCTAAAACATCTTCACTAACTATGGAATCGACACTCACAAATGCTACAGCTTTGTTGTCCCTCTTACGATTTCTGCTCCATTGCATAGCAGCAATATTAATATTGCGAGCTCCTAACAAAGTACCAATTCTACCAATAATACCAGGTTGATCGATATTTTGGATTATTACCACATGTGGAGAAGGTTCAAAATCAAGTAGGTATCCATAGAAGTCCACTATCCTTATTTCTTCCCTAGCGAAAACAGTTCCTGATACAGACAAGGTTTTTAGTTTTGTTGTATAATTTACTGTAATCAAATTTGTATATTTGTTAAGACTTGAGTTTTTGCTTTCTACAATTTGAATTCCCTTGTTCTTAGCTATTAATTGAGCATTTACATAATTTATCTTGTCTGTGGATGTGGTATCCAAGAACCCTTTAAGAACAGAAAGAGTCAAGACATTTGTTTCCTTTTCTGCTAAATCACCACTATAGACAATTTCGATTTTTTCAACAACCTGCTTTTCAGTTTGATAATAAATCTTTCCAAGCATTTCAGCAAGTTCAACATAAGGTCTTATCTCATCCATATCAGTTATCTTCATTGGAGGCATATTTACAGCGGTAACTATCTCACCGTTCAATACGGATTCAACCAGCTTAGCTACATCAATACTCACATTGTAACTGGCCTCTTCTGTAGATGCTCCAAGATGAGGTGTAATGATTACATTGTCTAATTCCAATAGAGGATTCACATAATCCTGTTCATCAGGATTTTTATTAAAATTAGGCTCCTTTTCAAGAACATCTATGGCAGCTCCCTGAACAATACCTTCCTTAATGGCATTATAAAGCGCCTTTTCATTAATAATTCCACCCCTTGCAACATTTACAATTCTTACACCCTTCTTGCACAATCTAAACTCATCTTCACCTATTAGGCCTTTGCTACCAGGCGTCATTGGTATATGTACTGTGATTAAATCCGATTGTTTTAGTAAGTCTTCCAAAGTATTGCATCTTTCTATTCCATACTTGGCTACAGTCTCATCAGTAATAAATGGATCATATGCTACAACTTTCATGTTTAAAGATTTGAGGGCTAAAGCCACTATGCTCCCAATCCTACCCATACCTATTACTCCAGCAGTTTTGCCATTTAGTTCTGCTCCAATAAAATTATTTCTTCTAAAATCATTATTTTTTCCAGCCATATATGCTTGAGGAATATTCCTAAATAATGAAAAAATCATACCTATGGTTAATTCTGCTGCTGCCCTTGTATTTCCAAAAGGAGTATTTACAACTGCTATTCCCCTCTTAGTACATTCTTTCACATCGATATTATCTATACCATTACCAGCACGCCCTACAACCTTCAAATTCTTAGCCCTAGAAAGCACCTCAGCTGTTATCTTAGTTGCACTCCTCACAATTATCGCATCATAATCTTCAATAATGTCAAGAAGCTCACCATTGGATAGGCCAAATTGTGTATCAACTTCGAATCCCTTTTCTCTAAGATATAAGATGCCATCTTCAGCCATCTTGTCTGTTACAATTACCCTCATAAAAACCATCCTCCTTTTTAATCTATATTAGTATAATATACACCATTTAGATAAAGTTTGCCAGCTAAACTTTAGTATATCATAAGAATACAGTAAAAAAGTAGAGGTGGTCTTTTCAGCCACCCCCAACTCATACTATGATTAATTTGGTACTACTATTACTTGTCCTGGGAATATTAGATGAGGATTAGCTATCTTATTGAAGTCAGCTAACTCTTGATAGGTCTTATCATACATTCTAGCAATTCTCCACAATACATCCCCTACTTTTACAGTATACTTTCTTAATTCTTCTTCTACTTGCTCAGCTTCCGTGATTCTACCTTCCACAGCTGGAGCTATTTCTCCTTCAGCCCTTAAATATTCAGCCAAAATCTCTGATAGCATTTCATATTCTACTAATATAGTAGCATCAGCAAACATAGTGTATCCATCTCCGCCAGCACCCATAAAATCGTTAGTCACCAGTTTATACTTAGCAGCTAAATCTATTGGATCTCCAGCTACTCTAACATCTACAACCTTATTTGCTTCACCACTAGTGTCAATTTTATAGGACATACCTGCTACATGTGGGAAGTGTCCTGCTGCTTCAGGATAGGAATCCACACCATGATTCAATGCATCCACTATAGTTTGTCCGGTTACTTCTATTACCACAAGATAGTTTTCAAATGGGAAGGTTGTAAAGACATCTCCAAGAGTGATATCCCCAACAGCTATAGGAGCCCTAATTCCACCACCATTTGTAATAGCAACATCTGCTCCACTTTTCTCTAACATAACATCTGTTATCAGATTCCCTAGATTGGATTCTCCTGTTCTAACTACTTCTCTTTCCCCATCAAGAGGAACAGCAGTGGATCCAATAACCTCTTGTAAAACTTCCTCATTGTCTTCAGCCATCTTTACAATGTCAGCAGCTATGTCGGAATCTTCCTCTACATCAAGAGTATCTTCATAAGATAATAATTTAGCGGCCTTGCTTACTATTTCTCCATCTTCAATAAGAACTTCAACTAGACCAATATTCTTAGTCCATTCCCCTGCTTGTACTATCAGAGTATCATTCACCAATTCACCTTCAGGCAATTCGTGATGGCTATGCCCATCTACCAAGATATCAATACCATCTACATTTTTAGCTATATCATAAGTGGTGATAACAGATTCTTGATCAATTCCAACATGAACTAGCCCAATTATAATGTCAACCTTATCTTTCAATTCTGCAACCATTTTCTTTGAGGACTCAATTTCATTTTCAAATTCAATTCCTACAGTATTATTTGGATGGGATTTAACCTTTGTCTCTGTAGTTGATACACCAAATATCCCTACTTTAAATCCATCAAATTCCTTGATGACATAAGGTTCAAAGTCTGAACTCCCATCCTCCTTGAGGATATTTGCACCTAAAAATGGGAAATCAGCTATCCCTGCTAATTCCATTAATCTGTCATATCCATAGTTGAACTCATGATTACCTGGAGTCATTGCATCAAATCCCATTTTGTTCATCAGTTCTACTATAGCTTCCCCCTTAGTAAATGTCGCCAATAGATTTCCATGTAATGTGTCTCCCGCATTTAGAAGCAATACATTGGGATTTTCTGCTCTAGCCTCATCAACAATTGTCATAAGCTTTGCATAACCAATCACGCTGTCACTACCTTGGACTCGTCCATGAACATCATTCACATGATAAATTGTCAAAGTAGTACCTTCTTCTGCAAAAGCTACCATAGGTGCTGCACCTAAAACTATCCCTAATACCAGTACTAGAGATAAAAATAGGCTCAGAATCTTACTTCTCTTAAAATTCATTTATACAACCTCCTATATTTTTTTACTTACTATACAATTACCCATTAGAATATGTAAAAAACATAATTTCTTGTCATCAATAAGTAAAGAAAACAAAAAGAAAGAGGCACACCTTGTGCCCATAGTTTTATATCAGTGGACAGAAGTTTTGACCCTCTATCCACATGCTTCTGACAATAATGGAGACCACATGGGTCCCCATTTATTACTTTATACTAGCTATAACCTTAGATAGCTCAGCTATGCTTCCTGAAAGCTCATTTAGCTTCCCTTCTATCCTTACCAACAGATATATTGATATGGCTATGGGAAATCCTAAATTAGCTATTCCTGAATATATCTCTTCCACCTATATCACCTCTATTCTAGAATTCCATCTCTTCTACTGTAGTAGTGATAATCCTTGCTGCATCGTATCCTATCAAGTCAACCCCATTGGATACAAAGACATTATTTGCTATTACAGTATCCATAGCTGTCTCTACCTGCAGGACATCCAAGTCCTCCTTAGGATCATCTATACTAAGACGAAATCTTTTGTTTGTTTCATCAATAAAATCCATCTCCAACTTAGCCTTCATTTTTTTCACCTCCTTATACTGATATCACTCTCATCTACTCAGATACTAGTGATGTTTCTTCAACTCTCTTCACCTTTAGAAGGTCTTTGTTTTGAAGATTTGCAATGACAACAGCAGTACCATGCAAGCCTTCATCAGTAGCATCAGTCTTTACTTTCGAGAAATTTTTGGATAATACCCTCTGTCTCCCATTGACGATACCATTGTCCAGCTCTAGTTTTAGAGTTGCCTTTTCCTTAACAGCGATTATAGCCATCTTTACACCTCCCATCATTTTTAGATAAAGAAAAAGCTATATGTTAATAGCTTCAATTAACATATAGCTTTAGTTTCACTTATTTACTATTCATTTTTCATTCAATTTCCCACCTTTTATATCTCCCAAACTTATAAAGTATGCAATAATCTTTTCAGCTCAATAATCTTATTTCTATAATTTATATTCTTATTATTACAAAACACACTAATCCAATCCTTATCTCTTTTTGTTCCATATTTACTACTGAATCTTCTAACAGTGGCAAACATTCTAATTCTAAAATCCATAGGATGTGTACTCATACTACTTGTCATAACTTCTTTGAATTCCTTATGTAAATCCTCGGGTGTTTGTTTGGTTTCAATATACTTCAAAAATAATAATTCATAAAACGCAAATGGCATAATATCATCTATCAATTCTCTTACTAATAAATCATGAGGTCCATATTTCTTTGTATCATCAGATAAAAAAGCTGCCATTCCCATAGCTCTTGCTAGGGCTAATGCATATAGTTCTCCAGTATCAAAAAGTAAATCATCCTCTTCTAAATACCTATCAAAAATTCTCTTTATCCCCATATCAATTAAATCGGAACTTGTTATTATAATTATATTTCCATCTTCTCTGTCTATCATAAACTGCTCATACACAAGATATGATTTTCTTTTGAGTTCATTTTCTAGGAGATATTCATGCATATAAAGTTTATTATAAATTGAAAATAACAAATTCTTTTTATTGCATTTATATAAATGTATTACAATATCAGTATCTAGAGATGCATCCATTATTCATACTCCTCAAATATATTATCTATATTTAGCTCTTCATCTTCTTTGTTTTCATCCTTTTTAAAGATGCTTGCATCAATTTCAATACCTAAGAGAGCTAGTGCTTTTTCAAAACTAGAATAAGGAATGTAATCATTTTCATAATTACTAATTACATATTCTAAATACTTTGACGGAACTTTAATAACTTCTGATGTATTTAAAAGCCTTTCATCAGCATTTATCATCCTAAATAAAGCCCTAGATGTAATTTTACTCCTTTCATCAAACAGCTCATATTTTTTATTATAATCGATAAACCCAATATCATGAAGTCTTTTAACTGCTGCAGAATAACTTACTTGAAACTCAATTTGTAGTCTGACTATATCAATCGGATTAAGAGATTTTACTTTCTTCTCAAGTTCATATTTGAAAAACTTACTCAACTCTTCTTCAGGCATTAAAAAACAATTGGCAAAGTGGTAAGCCCTAGCTTCAGAAATATTTTCATCTATATTATCAATATCTATATCTATCTTCACATCTTGATTGTCATCTTCAAAATCATATATTATATGACCTAGTTCATGAGCTATAGTAAATATTTCTCTTGCCAATATTTCTGAAGAATTTGATACAATGACTTCTTTTCCTTCAAAGATAGTAGAAAATCCTAATACAGTATCTTTCCCAAAAGGATATCTAATTAAATGTATATCCCTTTGTTCAATAAGACTAAAGATATCTTTAATTCCATAGGTTTGTATATTATATTCTTTTCTTGTTCTCATTGCTCTATCTTCAATCTCAGTAGTATCAATCCACAAGGTCATCTCGCTCCTTCATTTGAAAATATAGTTTCTCATGTGCATAAAACACCTTCAGTATTTCTTGTATTTTAGAAACTGAACTAATTATATCTTCTCCGCTACCCTTTTCTCTAAAGAGAGTAACAAGCTCCTTATTTTCTTCTTCAGCACTCGTTATTTCTGATGTGGATACTCCAAGATAATCTGCAATTTTTTTTATCATAACATAAGAAATATCTACTTGCCCATTTTCTAAACGAGAATATCTTTGTCTAGACATATCTAATACATCCGCTATTTGTTCTTGACTTATTTTGCGAATTTGGCGTAGTTCTTTTATTCTCAAACCTAATGCATAACTCATAAATAACCCTCCTCGTAATTATTATATAACATATTTAAGGTTTATTCAATATATTTGTTACATTATTATAACACCTATTGTAATATTATATACATAAATTCTAATTAAAGTTACTATTTTCTATTTTGCTTCAAAAAAGAGCATAAATCTATAATCCCCTCAATCAACATATAGCGTCCACTAAGGATTTGTACTATTACTTCAGCCCTTCTCTATCAATTTATCAATACAAAAAAACATCCTTAGGGATGTTTTTATATTGCTATTTTACAGCTTTTACAACTCTTATCTCAAGATCTTGGTTTTCAACCTTTTTGTCAATTCCATCAACCTTTTCTTCAAGCATATTCAATTTTTCATAAGTCAACTTGTATCCATCATATAAGGCTTTATGATTTGTATCCATCTTGTTTTCAAGTCTAACTATATCATGTTTGGTTGCCATGTTTTGTTCTATGGTCCCTATCCTTTGTTCCATGGTTGCCATGTTTTGTTCTATGGTCCCTATCCTTTGTTCCATGGCTCCCATGTTTTGTTCCATGGCTCCCATGTTTTGTTCTATGCTTCCCATACTTTGTTCTACAGTTCCCATACTTTGTTTCATATCTTGCACTTCAATATATAGCTTTTCCAACAATTCAAATGTCCTATCTTCCATAATTGACACCTCCAATTCTATTACCTTATTTTCCTAAGAATGACTTCTTCTTGTCTGGTCACTTCCCTCTCAATTCTATCCAGTTTATCAGAGTTTTGCTTATATCTATCGAACAATAAATCTAGCTTTTTACCATGATCTTCTTCAATTATTGTAACTCTTTCTTCAATTCTATCCAATCTTTCATCCATTCTATTGAATCTTTCATCCATTCCATCCAGTCTTTCATCCATTCCGTCCAGTCTTCCGTCTATTCCATCCAGTCTTCCGTCTATTCCGTCCAGTCTTCCATCTATTCCGTCCAGTCTTCCACCTGTTTTCTTGAATCCTTCACGCATCTCAATATAAAGCTTTTCCAATAATTCAAATGTCTTATCTTCCATAATTGGCACCCCCGATTTCTCAGTATTTATATTATAGCATTAAAGAGTAGACTTGTTCAATTAAATTTGTATTGTAAATCTCCTTTTCTAAAACCATTGAATTCAAAGGGTTTAATCTGTTATAGTATCTTTTGTCATTTATAATCTCCCACCTCTCTAAACCCCTCTACCCTTTGTTATAAGAAGGTTTATGTGCCTAAATATAATGTTTTATCTATAATGATATTATATCATGATCTTGTTTTTAGAACAAGTGTTCTGATAAATTTTTTAATATATTATTATTCTTGTCACTTAAATATATTCAAAAGCCTTTTTGTTATTAATAAAAGCAACTCTTAAGGAGATAATTCTCCTTGGAGCTGCCTCAAATAGTATCCTATTATAAGCTATTCAGCTAGGTGTCTAGCTTTGATGTTAGTCTAGTTTAGTTATGTTCTATTATCCAATTTGATTCTTAGTCAGAATCTTCATCTTGATAATTCCTCAAAAGCTCTCATATGTTTATATAATGATCTTTTAGCCACTTCTTCTACTTCTTCATCTCCAGCTGCCTCAATTTCCTGCAATGGGCTATATTCTATTAATACATACCACCCAATTCTTAGGATATATTCAACCTAATTAATAAGAAGAAAGAGATTTTTTCTATAAACTTACATCAAACCATCGTCCCCTTATATTTTTTTATTAGTCACAAAAGATAGATTTTGTGACAGATAAAGGCTAGTCCTAAGGATTACTCCCTTAGGGCTTGCTTTTGATATAGCTTTTTATAGATATCTGTTAAGCTCTTAAGGGTCTCCGTGTGCGTTAGCGATAAAAAATAGAGCCCA
>CAZZCQ010000006.1:2352-14958 GCA_964652285.1 uncultured Tissierella sp. | reverse complement strand
AATAATACATCTTTATCTTTCAGGATTATCCCCTCCCCACTTCTTCCTCATGAATTTTATCGATTCAGGAGGCTCTACTTTTGGTGCACGAGGATCTAATAACCATGTCTTAGCTTTGTGAGTTGAACTTATGTCAAAATATGGTGGTCTTTCTACAAAATCGATTTCCAATGCCATTGGATTTCTTGGAGCAAATGCATCTCCTTTTACTTCGTAGAAAAGATTTGGGGGAGTACCTTTTATTGAATAAAGAGCTTCCCCTTTGACACCTAACTGGGGTAATGATGAGAGCAATGCCCAAGTATATGGGTGTTGTGGATTGTAGAATATCTCCTCTGACATGCCTACTTCTACAATATCACCACTGTACATAACAGCTATTCTGTCTGCAACATTGGCTACTACCCCTAAATCATGGGTTATATAAATTGTTGTAAGAGAATACTTCTTTTTTAAGTCCTTTAATAGATTTAATATTTGAGCTTGTATGGTCACATCTAAAGCTGTAGTTGGTTCATCGCATATTAAGATTTTTGGATTGCAGGCTATTGCAATCGCTATAACTACCCTTTGCCTCATTCCTCCTGAAAACTCATGAGGATATTGATTGTATCTTTTTTCGGAATTGTCTATACCTACATCCTTTAAGATATCTATTACTTTCCCTTTGGCTTCTTTCCCTATCAAGTCTTGATGAAGCTCTACTGTTTCTTTTACTTGATTACCTATGGTTTTCAATGGATTAAGAGCTGTCATTGGCTCCTGGAATATCATTGCTATTTCCTTGCCTCTAATGGAAAGCCAATCTTCCTCAGTTGAAAAGCTTGCTAAATCCATATCTTTATAGCATATTGAGCCAGAATCAATCCATCCATTCTTATCCAATAATCCCATAAAAGATTTTGTAAAGACTGATTTCCCCGACCCAGATTCCCCTACTATAGCTATGCTTTCTCCTTCATAGATGTCTAAAGAAATATCCCTAATTGCAGTGAGCACTTTTCCCCTTAAACGAAACTTTATAACCAAGTTATCAACTGATAGAATTATATTGTTATTTTTCATTGCTTCACCTCTACACATGATTTCTAGGGTCTGCTGCATCTGCAAATACATTTCCAACAACATAGAAGGATATAGTTATAATGGAGAGGATTATAGCTGGAAATATCAACTGATACCTAAGGGTGGAGTTCATCATTACTAATCGACCTTCATTGATTAAATTCCCTAAGGATGGGATACTAATCGGTAAGCCTAATCCAATATATGTTAAAAAAACTTCTGAACCTATTGCCGCTGGGACAGCTAATGCTAATCTTAGCATAATCACTGATACTAGATAGGGTAGTAAGTTTCTTGAGATAATCCTTCTAGTTGGAGTACCCAAACATCTAGAAGCTAGATTGTATTCTCTATCCCTAATTATTACTATTTGATTTCTTACAAACCTTGCCATTCCTATCCAACCAGTTGCACACATTGCAAAAATCATGGTTCCAATACTAGGCCTTAATATATATGTCAATAATACTAATACAATAGTTGTAGGAATATTATTTATTACATTGTATATTTCAGTAATCAATCTATCTAATTTACGAACATAACCCCATAATGCCCCAATTATAATTCCGATTATCGCTTCCCATATACCCACCAATATACCAATAAAGAGAGATGTGCGAGTACCACTCCAAATCCTAGCCCACAAATCTTGGCCTATAGAATTGGTTCCAAATATAAATTCTTTATTAGGAGGATGATTTATATATTGTATCTTCGTATTAGGATCTATGGATATCTCTGTTGGAGATTTTTGATTTGGTAAATATGGTTGGATAATTGTGAATGAAACAAGCAAAATAATAACAAATAAGAGAAATAAGGCTACTTTATTTTGACTAAAGACTTTGAATGTTGAGCTCCAATATGAGTAATTTGAATATCCTCCCATCATTGCATCTTCTTCGCTATATTCTGCAAAACGAAATAAAGAGGCATTTAAACTATTTGAAAACTTCTCTATTTTCTTATTAGCCATTATCTAGCACCTGCCTTTTTATTTAGCTTGATTCTTGGGTCTAAAATAACCATAAATATATCACCTAAGAACAATCCTATTATTCCTATAGATGAATAGATTAGGACCAATGCCTGTACTAATGTATTATCCTGTCTTTGAATTGCTGTAACTAATAGTCCTCCCATACCAGGTATTGAGTATAAGGATTCAATATAAATAGAACCAGCTATAGTAAACAAAACTGCACTTGGCAGATATTGAGCCATTGGTACAAATGCATTTCTCATCACATGAGAAACCATTATACTCTTATTACTTAATCCTTTTGCCCTAGCTAGTTTTACATAATCCTTATTTATCTCATCAAGCATATATCTTCGCATCCACATAGCATATGATGCCATGCCTCCTAAAGACATAGAAATCGTTGGCAATATCCATGATAATGGATTTGACTGGGAGAATAGCATTGGTATTTTTAGTAGTCCAGTAACATAGACTTGCAGGAATAGATAATAAATTGCAGCAGGTACCGCATTGATAAATACAATATATGCAGTACCTAATTTATCCCAAAACCCTTTGTAATTAAGTGCCATCATAATCCCCAAAGGTAATCCAACAATTAGAGATAAGGTCATTGCAGCCAAGCCAAATTTCAACGAATACGGAATCTTTTCAACAAGTATCTTTGAAATATCTACCTTTGGTCTATATATTATGGATTTACCAAGATCTCCCTTAAGTATTTGTTTATAAAAATCTAACAATTGTTTATATAAAGGATCTCTAAGCCCCATACCCTCCAAGATTACTTCCCTCTGAACTTCATCTAATTTCTCATAACCATCACCAAAATATCCTTCTTCAGGCATCAATCTCATCAATCCAAAGACTATTGTAATAACTATTATCAGTGTTAGTATTGATTGAAGTAGTCTTTTTAGTATATAGGATAGCATCTGTCTCTCCTCTTTCTAATAATATGGGACAGTTCTCTCTCACATGAGTGCGTCAAGGAGAACCATCCCCGCTGTCACACTTTAGATTATTTGGCCATCTTTAAAGCTTCTGTCCGTTCAATACTCCATATCTCCATAAGTTCATTAAATGTGTCAGTATCCATAGGCTCTTCAAGTAGATGTTGACCCTTGTATCTTTCTGAAGATACCCCGAATGGCGAATATGCGGATTCGAATGGATTAAGTTTAGAAGCTACATAGCCGCCTCCTCCAACACCATAAGGTATAACAAACGCCTCATTGATTAAGAATGCTTCTGCTTCTGCAAAAAGATTTAAACGCTTTTCTATATTTATACGCTCAGACTTTGCTGCCTCAAGCATATTCTCATATTTGGTCTTTCCATTTGATTCCTTATAGCCTTCAGCTAGATGAGGCTTATTATAAGTTCCAGAAGGTATGAATGGGTCAGTATATGTTTCTGGGTCAGCATAATCTGGACCCCAGTTGCATTCTAATAATGCAAATTGTCCAGCTCTTCTTACATCCTGTAAAAATCCTGTGGGTGGTTTTGCTTCTAGGACAATATCAATAAAATCCGTCCCTAATAGATTTTCTAATTGCTGTTCTATGACCTGTGCTCTATTAGTCCATCCAGCAGTACCTCCAGAGGAGCTAGTATTATATGGCATAAGTACTTTTACTGGAAAAGTTGCTATCCCTTCAAGCTCTTCCAATGCCTTATCTCTAAATTCTATTGCTTTATTCTCATTGAATGTATTTACATCTACCATATCTCCTAAAGGTCCAAGCTGAGTATAGTCTACTCCATCTAAGTCTACAAAATCTTTAGGAGTTATAGTATTATGTAATCTTTTTTCTGGGTCATATGGCTCTGATGTAATCATGGCAGCCTTTTTATCTAAGCCATGAAATATTGCCTTTCTAAAGTTAACATTATTAACAGCTATTTTCCAATTGTCTGGCTCATATTCTTCAGGAAATAGTGGATCAAAATTGAAGGCATAAAAATATGAATAATATACTGTTCTATTTGGTCTGATTAATTTAGCCATTTCAGGGTCATTCATCCATTCGTCAAGAATGGTTGATGGAATTGTTGTGGTATCAACTTCTCCTCTTGCAAATAATTCAGGTCCTAAGGTATCAGCTTCACTGTTATAAGTCGCTACCAATCGTTCTAAATGAACATTATCCTTATCCCAATACTTTTCATTTTTCATTAAAACACGTTTATTCTGTGGTTCAAATGTCTCTAAAATATATGCTCCATTATATAGAATCTTAGTATTATCTGTACCAAAATCTTCTCCAACTTCTGCTAAAAACTCACCATTCACAGGGAAAAAACACACATATGTTATCATGGATAAGAAATATGGCACTGGCATAGCCAGTGTATATTCTAATGTATATTTATCCTTTGCCTTAACTCCCACCTGTTCAAAATCAGTAATATCCCCATTGTAGTAGTCCTCTGCATTTTTTAGTACACCATATGCAATATTTGCGCTTCGTGATTCATTTGATGGATTGAGAATGTATTCCATTGCATCTACAAAATCCTGTGCAGCCACCTCAGCATACTCCTTTAAATCATGTGTATACCACTTAACCCCTTCTCTTATCTTAAATGTCCAAATTAGATTGTCTTCTGATAAAGACCATTCAGTGGCTAAGGCTGGCTTAGGCACCCCATAGGAATCATAATCTATTAATGTATCTACTAGATTGGCTGCTAAGCCAAATTCATTAGTAAGTGTAGTAACCAAATAATTCAAAGTAGTAACCTCACCTGAATAAAGCCATCTGTATTCTGATATATCCTTAACATTTGTACTAGCACAAGCAGATAAAACTATTGCTATGATTATTGTTAAAGTAATTATTCTTTTCATAATACCCTCCCCTACATATTTATATTTTTCGTCTATATATATGTATATTAATTGAGGTCGATATTTATTATTGCAAAATGAAAAAGGTGTTCAATTGAACACCTTTTTCATCTGATTCTAAAATTGTTTTAGATTTAATTGACTGGACAAAGATTTCATCATTCCTATTCCAGCAATAGAATTACCATCATTATCTAGTGAAGGAGCAAATGTGGCTATTCCCAACTGATTCGGTATAGTTCCCATAATTCCTCCACTAACTCCTGATTTTGAAGGAATCCCCACCTCAATTGCATATTCCCCACTATGATTATACATCCCTGAAGTTATCATTATCCCAAGTATTATGGATTTTAGTTTTTCTTTTGTTACTTTCCCATAATTTCCAAGCCCTTCACACTTATTTGCTATAAACACCGCTATTCTAGCTAAGTCCACAGCATCAACTTCAATAGAACACTGCTTAAAATATATATCTAAAACATCTTCCACACCCCCATCTAGCATATCCCTTGTCTTCATCATATAAGCCAAGGCTCGATTTTTATTAGCACTTGCCTTTTCTGATAGGTAAACTTCTTCATTATATGTAATATTAGGATTCTTAGCAAGAATTCTAGTCAATTCAAGTATCCTTTGAAATTTTTCGTCGCCATCTCCATTTACCAATGAAGTTATGACAATAGCACCTGCATTAATCATGGGGTTAGCTGGTTTAAACATATGTGGTAAATCTAATTTATATAGTGAATTGAATGGTTCATCTGTCCCTTCATACCCTACTCTATCAAATACAAAATCTTGTCCATTGTCCATTATGGCAAGCATCAAGGATATGACCTTTGAAATACTCTGAAGTGTAAATTTAATATCCGTATCTCCTGCTTTATATATATTGCCTTTTATATCAACAATACATGTACCTATATGATTTGGATTTGCTTTGGCTAAAGCAGGTATATAATCTGCCACTTTCCCTCCTTTTGTTAGATATCTGTTCTCATCTACAATCTTCTGTAATAATTCTTCCATAGTCTTACCTCCATTAACTATTTCTTTTAATGCTATCAAATAAACTCTTTTGGATTTCTAGATATTTAACACTAGGCTTTGATTCAAAGTTTTTACCATTTAGGTATTCTAAATTTACGCCCAGCCCATGAAATTCAATTCTATATCCATGTAGCCATTGACTATCAAGCCCATATTCATCATTGAACCTTTTATTGATAATTTTATCTCCATATTTTCTATCCCCAATGATAGGATAGCCCATGGATGATAGATGACCTCTTATTTGATGTGTTCTACCAGTAATAAGTTCTATTTCCAGTAGGCTATATCCATTTGAATACCTGAGGGGTTTGATGTTTGTAATAATCTTTTTGGAGTCTTTTCCATCATATTCGCTGACTTCAACTATATTTCTATCCTCATCCTTAGACAAATAGGCTTTGGCTTCTATTTCTTCTTCTACTCTTCCTCTAACTATTGTCTTGTAAAACTTCCTAATATATAAACCTCTCATAGCTTGATTAATTTCTTTAAGGCTATCATAATTTTTAGCCCCAATTATTATTCCAGAAGTGTTTCTATCAAGTCTATTACATATTGATGGTGTAAATGTCTTTTCAATCCTTGGTACATAGTCGCCTTTTCCAATTAGATAATTAATCATACTATCTACTATATTTTTCTCAAAGGAACCGCCTGCTCCATGGGATAATACGCCTACTTCTTTATTTATCAACAGAATATTCTCATCTTCATATATAATACTTGGTGTTAGCTGTGATTTTATAGGTTTCTTTTCGACAATAAACTTTTCGATAGTTTCATCTGATATATATAATTGAATCCTATCCCCTTCATAGACCATGGTTTCTGGATTGGCTCTTTTATCATTCACTTTTATATTCTTCTTTCTTATCATCTTAAAAATAAAGTTTCTTGGTGCTTTACTTAAGTATTTTTGTAAGAATCTATCTAATCTTTGTTCGTTTTCATTTTTATGGATAATAATTTCTCTCAATTTTTATCACCTTTTCTATATACATATGGTATAATTATTATAATATATTGTTTGACAAAATGATACTTTAACAAGAAAATGAGGTGAGACACTTGAAAGTTTTTATAGAAAAATTTAAGGACTTTATATATAATTCTATAGATTATTTTATAATTATTGCAATTATAGTCAGTGTTGTCTTTATAATAGGTTGGAGGTTAGATATATTATTTGCTAAAGATACCTTGGATACCCCACCGCCTATTGTTATAGATGATACTGATATTGATGATGATAAAAATGATGAAGATCTTCTAGTTACTAATCCAGATTTACCAAATGATGACAATGAAAAACCACCAGAGGACCCTGATATAGTGGATAAACCAAGTATTGAAGACCCTGATTCGGAACCAACTACTACAATAACCATCACCATACCAGATGGCACACTCCCTTCTGGTATAGGTACCATATTGGAAACAAATGGATTGATCAATAGCAAAAATGACTTTGTCATTCAAGCACAATCTATGGAATTAGATAGAAGGCTTCGTTCCGGTACATTCAACATCCCTAGCAACTCCTCTCTAGAAGAAATTATTAAGATAATTGCTCACCAAAATTAAAGCGATGGTTCATCCCATCGCTTTCAATATGTCTCATTTATATAACTATCAATCAAGGAAGTTTTCTTTTCCTCAATGAATACCTTCTCCTCTCTTAGTATATCCAATAACCATTTGGCTTTAGAGTGAAAAATTGCTTCTTTATAATCCAATAATACAATCTCGTAGAGTTTATCCTTCAAAAATTTGGATTCCACCTTCACAAAATATGCCTCAACTCCTTTAAATGCAATGAGCTTAAGTATATTAAGGGCAGCTTTATCCTTTTCATGATAATAATTATTCCCCTTATTAAAATAATATGTATAATACTTATTGTGCTTCCTTGTATCTCTTATTTCTTTAGCTAGCATGGTATAATACTTTGCTAGAACATTATAATACTGATAATTAAACATCCCCTTTTCATATGTATCCACTCTAAGAAAAGGTCTTAGATTAGATTTCCTCACTAAATCAAAATTTTGCTCCAAAAACTCCCTTTTTGAAAGATCACCATTTCCATACTGTAATATCAATGAAGATCTATTGTCAAAGAATCGCTCAAATATGCTTTTCCTACTGTAAGTATTCAACTTATACACCCATTCTAATACTATTTTATACTTTATTATACCATATTTGGTCACTCATTAAATAACTATTTGAAATATCCATTTTTATAATATTTCAATGAATAATAAATAACAATTTGCAAAAACTAAATCTACTTATAAATTCATTTGAAAGGAGACTTAATATGAGCAACCACGAAAGTTATAATATGCACAACGACAAAATCACCCAAGGTGTGAGCTGTGTTGTTGATAGTTGCAAATATCATTCATCTGGAGACTTATGTAGAGCTGGCAAAATTGAAATAAAGCCTAAGGATGCTACATCTACTGATGAAACAGATTGTGCTACTTTTGTAAACAGTAATGAGCATAGTATGAGTTGATGCTTATTAAATAATTAGCTACTGGCTAATGGCCAGTAGCTAATTATTTATACATTTAAATTTCAATTTCTATGCAGTAAGGCCTTAGGTCCTCAGGCATATCAATCAATCTATAATTAACATTTATGTAAAATTCAGTCTCATATTTTTTCTGAATAAATGTAAGTCTATTCAATATATTTCTAAGATCATCTATACTTAAGGTTATTACCTTATAAACAGAGTCAATATATACTTTTTCCAAGTCATAATCCATGCTAATAATACCACACAAAAAGCCATAGAAGGATTCAATATTATCCACATTGAACTCCATGGCATTTATCAGTCTAACATTATAATTTAAAGTAAAAATATGGTCATCATCTACATCCACAAAAGCAATATTTCCATTACCTTCCTTCATGTCCTTATTAGCATTATCAACTAACCACTTAGTTTTTCCTGCACCTTTTTCACCTAGAATAAACTTTACCATTTTAACCCCCACCTTTCTTTTACTTGGCAATATTATACACTACATACTTAGATTCTTTAAAGCTTTACCATTTAGGTAATCAAACTTTATCCCTTGATAGCATTTTCTTTTTTCCATTAAAGCAACAATTTCATCTCTAATTTTCCACCATGATTCTTGCCAATTTACAAATAATGTATTCTCTTTAGGTGCTCTGCCTATTACCCTTTGTACAATAATTTCAGGGTTCAAATACTCTAAAAAGATAATCACCCTATCTATATATTCATCCTTTGATATCATAATAATTTGATTGTTTTCGTATTTTTCAGCTAGTACAGTACCATCCACTATATATAGAGAGTGTAGTTTAACTTCATCTACATTTAAAGCTGATATGATTTTTGCATTTTCAGCCACATCTAACATATCATCCCAAGGAAGATTAAGAATTAGATGAGCACATACTCTGAGTCCATAGCTTTTAATTCTGAGAGCTGCATCGATAAATTCAGCTAAAGTATGACCTCTGTTAATCTTTATTAAACTATGGTAATTGACTGTTTGTAAGCCTAATTCAATAGTTATTTCCATATTATATCTTTCATTTATATCTTTCAGAAACATAAGATATTCCTCATTGATACAATCAGGTCTAGTAGAGATGGAAATACCTACTATATCTTCTAATAATGTTTCATTTATATATTCTCTAAACTCTTCTAATGGTAAATAGGTATTTGAAAAACTTTGGAAATATGCTATAAATTTATTTGCTTTATATCGTTTTTTGATATATTCCATATTCTCACTTATCTGCTCACTTACTGACAGATTGTTAGATAGATTTTCAAAAGAACCTCCTTCCTCACCACAAAATATACATCCACCTATGCCTACACATCCATCCCTATTTGGACATGTCAGCGGTAAACTGATAGGTAATTTGTAAACCTTTTCACCAAATCGATTCCTTAAGTATTCCGAATAGGTTTTATAAACCTTAATCTGATTCAATTACTCAACTCCTATAAAAGCTTGTCCTTTGAATTATACCCAATCTATTCTTTAATCAACATATGATTTGTTTATAGTTCTAATTAACGACTCATAAATACGATCATCTTTATATGTTATTCTTCATCAAAATCAAGGTCCTCATCATCGAAATCCTCGAAATCAAAGTCCTCATAATCTTCAATATCATCACCAAATAACATATAATATGCATCCACAACAGAGTCAAATTCTTCATCATCATCAATAGGTGTTAGTTCAAAAGCATCATCAGCTTCTGTATAACCAAATAGCAGAACTTCTCCATCTTCAATAGATAATAATGCCATATATTCTTTACTTTCTACCTCAAATATCCCAAGTATTCCACATTCTAACTTAGTCCCATCATTTAAATCCAGTGTGATTACTTCCATATCATCATCATGATTGTGTCCACAATGTTCATCATGCTCATGTTCTAACCCAAAATTATCTTTATCCATTTTATTTGCCTCCTATATAACTTAAATTTATATTTATAATATACTATTTTGAACATAAAGTATATAAAATATTGAAACTTTATTCTGCTTTTTCTACCCTAGACTTTTTGTAAGCATTCATTTCCAAATATATCAATAATCCTGATAATAATTTCTTTATTTTTCATCAGTTCTACTTCAATATTGTTGTCAATAATTAACTTTTCATTGCATCTTGATAACTCATGTTGAATATCTATTTCATTATCACTCCTTAAATATCCAATACCTATATAATCTACCAGGGCAAGAGAGTCAAATCTTACCACATTATCTAGAATTAATTTATTCTTCTTATTTAAATCTTTCAAATCTACATCAATACTATACTCTTTGAAGCTGAATTTATAAATTTGTGAATTTCCACAATCCTTTTTATGACTTTCAAAAATTAATCTTTCCTCAAATAAAAACTCATTATTATTTAATATAATGTAAGACCCATAATTATCATTTGCAAGCCGCTTCCTCGTAATAGATGTGGATATATCACCTGAGTCTGATATTATCCATCTTCTTCTATTTTTATTTGCTACACTGGCAGTAGTTCCACTCCCAGCAAAAAAATCAGCAATAATAGAGTTTTCCATGCTAGAAGACAATACTATTCGTTCTAAGAGCTTCTCAGGCTTCTGAGTCCTATAGCCCACTCGCTCTTTCGATGTTCTTCCTACCATATTTATATGCCATACATCTTTTAGATTAACCAAGGTATACCAGCCTAGTTCATCTTCATATTCTTTTACATTCCTAAACCTATATGCTTTATAATCTCTGTTATAAGATTTCTCCTTTTGGGGATTAAATATATAATCTTTAGTTTTAGTATATACCAGTATATTGTCATGCTTTCTTGAAAAATACTTATTACTTGTACCACCAGATTTATATGCCCAAATTATCTCGTTAAGAAAATTATCCTTCCCAAATATACAATCCATGATTACTTTAATATAATGTACAGTCCTATAATCTAAATGAACATAGATACTCCCCTTATCCGACATAAGCTCCTTCATAAGAATCAATCTTATAATCAACATTTCAAGATATTCCTTGAATCCCTTGGCCCATACATCACTATATCCAAATACATCTATAGCTTGCTTCTTATCACCATCAGTAATCTCAATCCTATGAGTGTAATTCTTGTCTGTATAAAAAGGAGGGTCAATATATATTAGATCTACCTTGGATCTATACCCTTTATCAATTAAATCTTTCATGGCATAAAGATTATCACTTTTATACATGTAATTTATCTTTTCTTTATTAGTCTTTCTAATATTCTCTATATAAAAGTCACTACTTTTCCCCTTGATTATTTCTTCTGCCTTAATCTTGCTTTTTTTTATAATTTCAGGAATAAGTCCTATTAAGCGAATCTCATCCATGGAATCCCCCATTCTAAATACTCATATCTATATGACAGTATCCACCAGGATTCTTCTTAAGGTAATCTTGATGGTATTCCTCTGCTGCAAAGAATACAGATAAGGGTAACACCTCTGTAAGAATTTCCTTATCATATTTGATTCTTTGATCGTTAAGAGTCTTATTAATTACAGGTAAGTCCCTTTTATCTACATAATATATACCTGTTCTGTATTGACTTCCAATATCATTACCCTGTCTATTTAGCAATGTTGGATCAATAATCCTCCAAAATCTATTTAGTAATGTTTCCAAGGAAATTTTACTACTATCATACCGTATATAGGTTGTTTCAACATGACCTGTAGTGCCAGTGCAAACCTGTTCATAAGTTGGATTGTTCCTGTGTCCATTTGCATATCCTACTTCTGTATCAACTACTCCCTCTATTCTAGACATATATTCCTCGATACCCCAAAAACAACCACCTGCCAGATATATCTCTTTCACTTAATCATCCTCCAATAGAGTATTATCTACTTAAATTCTTTATTAATAATACATATTCTATATTATGATAATCGACATCATTATCAGTTTCAACACCAGAAATATTGGTGAATATAAATTTTATTTTAATATCATCTGCTTCCATCTCGTAGCTCATATCATCAGGGTCCATCTGCTGTTCTTCATTATCTAAACTAGTTTTAATATCATCAATAAGGTCTAAAACAATATCCTTAA
>CAZZCQ010000006.1:0-2342 GCA_964652285.1 uncultured Tissierella sp. | reverse complement strand
TTCAATAAGTTTTCCTTCATTGTTTTGTATTGACAATATATTACTATTTCTACTTTTTATTATGATTAAATCATCGATTTCAATTGTATTATCAGTCCAAGAACTAATTTGGATATAATACCCGTATTCTTCAATATCAATAGGCTTATCAAGTAATTCTGTCCTATAATAAAAATACCTTTCATTGTCAAGAGATCCCCAAATATCAGGACTGTAATTAAATCCAAATACTTTCTCCATATCATTTGTAGTAAAATCATCAGCTAAAACACTTACATCCTTTAGTTTATGATTATTGTCAAAGTAATTCAAGATATTACTTATCTCTCTTTGATCTTCTTTAGAGATATCAGAACTTTTGACTATATTATCCTCAGAAATCATAGAATTTCTACTAAGAATTTCATTTAGTCTTCTATTTTGACTAAATTTAGATATTGAATAACTACTTAGAGGTCCCAGTACAGAATTTATAGCAATTATGGATAGTGTAATAGGAATAATAACATTTTTCAAAGGTCTTTTTATAGAAAAATATATCATTATAAATGTAATCCATAAACCTAGTACTAGAATATAGTATCTATTCTCTGTGAAACCATATTGATAAATCCTCTGTCCTATTGAAAGAAACATCATCAATAATACAGGTAATACAAACTTAGGAAATAGGGTCTTAAAATATCTACTTATTTTATCAGTCTCAATTAATGGAGTAATCAAAAATATTACACCAATACTTACACCAGTGTACCAAATTACAAGATGTGATACCAACCCCTTTGGCCATTCCCATGTGATGAGTATCTTGGCAAAATATACATATAAAATAATTGTATATATAGTTATTAAAGGAATGACTATATAAGTTAAGAGTATTTTCATAGATTGTGAAAACTTTTTCTGATCAAAGAATTCTCCAACTATAGGCTGCTTTGATAAGAAAAAGGATACCGCAAACATAAAGAAAGTAATAATAAAGACATACAAATAATACTTGTAGTTTATATCTACATCAAAGAGGTTGTCTATTGTGATAAATATTGCAAATATACCAAATAATATCACAAGAGAATATATTACTGTTTCAAAGAAGTTCCCAAATATATCTATCACCCTATACTCATAATTTCGATCTTTATTACCAATGGCAGGTATATAAAAGTATGCTATTATCAAGAAAATTATTATTCCTGCATATCTAGTCATTGATACAAAATCAAAATCCTCCAATAAAAATAAATAATAAAGGACTAGTATAAGAAGACCAAATAAATATGATAATATAGTTCTTCGTTTATTCCCTCCAAAGAAATTTTCTTTTAATAAATCTATACACAACGATAGTAATATCCCTATACCCAGCATCATGTTAAATCGAATCAAATTATCTTGAGTATCCATTGCCATTATATCTACATTTTCATTAAAATAGATTAGCGATATGGCCAATAATGTGGAGATTCCAATCGTAATCGGAAATCTTGTCAGACTCTGTTTAATGCCTAAAAAGATTGATTTAAACCTGCTTGATAAATTCATAGTATACACCTCCTTAGCTTATTTATATTTACCCAATTATACATTTCTTATT
The DNA here is from genome assembly GCA_964652285.1 of uncultured Tissierella sp. Lineage (GTDB taxonomy): Bacteria > Bacillota > Clostridia > Tissierellales > Tissierellaceae > JAAYTL01. The sequence goes on along the minus strand of CAZZCQ010000006.1, from coordinate 748 downwards.
ACAGCTAAAAGTTACATATACATTACAAATATACTCTAAAGCCATTGACTCTAGAGCATCTCTTTTAATCTATCTTTATCTTTTATAATAATTACCTTGTTTCCTTCAAATTCTATTATTCCAAGTTCCTTAAAAGTTCTTAACTTTCTTGTCATTGTCTCCCTAGAGATACCCGCATAAGAGCCCATCTCTTCTCTATTAATGGTTAGGTTTAGGATAATATCATTGCCTTTTCTAGTTCCAAAATCATCTTCTAGCCTTAATAATAGGCTTGCTACCTTTGCATCAGTATTCATTGTTGATAGTCTATCCACTAAATCCTCGGCCCACCTGATACGCTCATAAGACTGCTCTAGCACTTTTAAAGTAATTGTAGGATTTTTTATTATAATTTCGTCAAAATTCTTCTTACTTAAGGTGCTAACTATAGTATCCTCTAGAGCTACCGCATTGTACCAATACTCATCTTCCTTTAGTAGATTAAATGCACCAACAAAATCACCTGCACCATAGATATAGAGTATCTGTTCTCTACCATCAGTAAGATATTTAAATATCTTCATCTTTCCTTCACAAACAATATAGAGTCTGTCTGCCTTATCGCCAGTTTTGAAGATGAAGTCTCCCTTTTGAAATTCTTTGGTAATTACCCCTTCAGATATCTTTTGGCTTTCCTCTTCACTTAAACTAGATAATAAGGGTATATTGCGCAAACATGTTTTGCCTTTACATTCAGTATAGTGTCTAT
>CAZZCQ010000005.1:14115-15081 GCA_964652285.1 uncultured Tissierella sp. | reverse complement strand
ATTAAATAGTTCAAGTCTATCATTAAGTATCTTTACACTAACTTTTCCATTTTCTGGAGTGTATTCTATAGCATTGATGAAGAAGTTATCTATCACTCTTTCTATCAGGAATTTATCAGCCTTTACTAATGCATCCCCTTCTAGGAAAATTGTTATAGACTTTTCATCACATAATCCCTTATAACGATTAATCATCTTATTAGCTGCCTCTCCAAGGGATACCTCTTCAAGATTGAGGTCAAAGGAATCTGATTCCAATCTACTCATCTCAAGCATCTTACCAATAATACTATCCATCCTTCCTACATTCTCCTTAATATGACTAGCATAATGTTCTCTCTTTTCACTATGAACATCTTCCTGTAAATTCTGTGCATAGCCTGAAATAATACTTAAAGGGGTCTTCAAATCATGGGCAAGGGCATCAGTCATCTCCTTTCGTTGACCTTCCAATTTCTCCTGTTGTAAGTAGGTTTTATAAGTCTGCCTAGAAAGTATATAGGCTGCAATAGAAAAGATCATAAAACAGGCAGTCCATACATATAGTAGGGTTGAAGATATTCGCTCACCTATATTGATATCAAGAGCAAGAGCTGTCCAAAAATCACTATGAAAATTATTTTCACTTAATATTGTAACGCTATTCTGATAAGGTACTATCATATAATAGCGATAGATCCAAGTCCATGCTAACATATAAATATATCTTTTTTGTATCTATTTAGAAATTTAAAACTATTTATAAAATCTTGAGTTCATCGAGAAAGATATAACTGTCATCCCGAGCTTTAGCGAGGGATCTTAGATGTATTGAAAAAACAAGATTCCTCGTTACACTCGGAATGACATCTTGTGAAAAATAATATTTTCGATAGTCTGATAAAATCTTTTCTATATTATTTTTCTTTCTTTAATAATCTCTTTGTTCTTTTTTTGTAAGTTTATCTTTTAATAAACTCAAAGCAT
>CAZZCQ010000005.1:5835-14105 GCA_964652285.1 uncultured Tissierella sp. | reverse complement strand
GTCCACTAGCTTATCGGGGCCTTCTTAACTATCCCTGCCTATATTTATCTCTGTAATAGCCAATATTTCTAGCAAGCCTATCCAAGACCCTTACAAGGGTATCTATCTCATCATAAGTATTATATAAGCCAAAACTTATCCTTACTAAGCCAGGCCTTAGTATGCTTTCATCACTTCTATACTTCTCCATATCTTCATCACTTATATTTAATAACTTTTGTACATAGGGTTGAGCACAGAAACAGCCACTTCTTACCCCTATTCCACCTTCATCATTTAGTATTTTGGCTAATATCTCATGATGAAGACCATTTATATTAAGGGATAGAATGGATACCTTTCTATCTGTATCAAAATCATCATAGATGATCAAATTTGGTATATCTCTCATAAGGTTTAATGCATAGTTTGTTAGATTTCTTTCGTGGTCTTCTATCTTATCCATACCGATTGCTTGTATTGTACTGATACTCTCTGCTAGTGCTACTACACCCATAAGATTTGGTGTGCCTGCTTCTTCTTTTTCAGGAGGATCAGCCCATATAGTATCCTTTATGGATACATACTTTATAGTCCCACCCCCTATATATTCTGAATAGCCCTTTTCAAAGGTAGACTTAGGTCCTATCAATACACCTGTCCCAAAGGGGGCATACATCTTATGAGCTGAAAATGCCAAGTAATCTATATGTTCATCACTATCTATCGGCTTCATATCAAAGGAGCTATGAGGTATTAGTTGGGCACCATCTACTAGTATCTTAGCTCCATAGCCATGAGCAATACTTGCAATTCTATAAATTGGATTTATATATCCTGTCACATTGGAGGAACCTGATACTGCAACTAAGCCCACCCTACCACTATAATACTTAAGCTTTTCTTCTAAATCCACCAAGGATAATCTCCCAAATGAATCTACTTCTACATAATCAGTATCATATTTATATTTCCAAGGTAATAAATTGGAATGATGCTCCATATATGTGGATAGGACTATTTTATCATCTAAGTCATCTTTTAACCTATAGGATAATTTGTTTATAGCCTCTGTAGTATTCTTTAGGAAAATAACTGTATGATAATCCTGCATGCCTCCGATGAAATCAAGAACAAGCTCTCTAGCCTTTTCATAATATTGTGATGATATCTTAGATTTATATCCTGTGCCTCTATGTACAGACGAATAATCGGGTGCAAATTTCATAATCCCATTTAACACTGATTTAAAAGGTGGTGTTGTCGCTGCATTATCAAAATTTATGTAATTTATCTCACTACCATTATCTATTTTAATGGTACTATCCCAACCAGCAACCATATTTCTAAACATTTTATCACCCCATATATTTACTATTACTATTTTATTAACTAGGCTGTTTTTGGTGATGATTGTTTACAATTCAATTACAATAAGACTTTTCAATTGTATTTAATTCACCTTTATGATAATGTATTAACTATTAGATTTCTTGTTAAAAAGAGGTGTTGACATGGGTATAAAGAGAAAGTTCCTTATTGCCTTTATAATTTCAAGTATAGTATTCTCCTTTGTATATATAAATCTGAACAACAATGATATAGACGATGGTTCAGTAGTTGCAATAGATGATGATAGTGAAACCCCGGATGATGAAAAGGTTGAAAAAACTGAGAAAATCAGACCTAAGAATAAGGATGAAATATTATTTTTGATTTTAGGCTTGGATTCATATGATTTGTCAAAAGCAAGTAGAGGGAGAACCGATACTATGATATTGACAAGCTTTAATTATAAATCTGGTGATATCAATATGATGTCAATACCTAGAGATACAAAGGTACTAATAGAGGATGAGTTGGATCAAATCAATCATGCCCATGCATATGGTGGTGTTGATTTAACTTTAGCAACTGTAAGGGATTTCCTTAATCTAGATGTGAACCACTATGTTAAGATAGATTACAAAGCTGTTGAGGAAATAGTTGATGCCATTGATGGGGTAGAATTTGATGTTCCTAGAAGGATGAAATATGATGATACCACTAAAGGGAAGGAATTTCATGTTGATTTACAAAAAGGTTTACAAACACTTGATGGGGACCAATCCATTCAATTGTTGAGGTGGAGAAAAAATAACGATGGTACCCAGTACCCTGATGCAGATGTTGGTAGAGTAAAAACACAGCAAATGTTTATGAAAGAGTTAGTGAAACAGACTATAGCACCAAAGAATATCTTAAAGATAGATAAATTAGCAAAGACATATTTTGATTATGTAGATACAAATATTCCTTTAGATACGGTATTAAAAGCTGCATGGGCTGCTAGAAAAGTTGATGTTGAGAATATGGAAACTATAACTCTTCCTGGTGATGGTGATGGATACAAATACTATATCTATGATAGGGAAGCTGTTGATGATGTAGTAGCTGAAATGTTTGGAGAATTTTTAATAGAAGATACACGAATCGGAAGGATTGAATAATCCTTCCGATTTTTTATAACACTACATTTTGTGGAGTACCTTCCATCCAACTATCTACATTTCCAAAGTTTAAATGAGCCCTTCTCACCATGGCTTTTTCTTTAGTAATTGACTACTCTCCTTCTTAATCCAATACATTCTTTAAGAACTGACCTGTATAGGACTGAGGGCATTGAGCTACTTCCTCTGGTGTTCCAGTAGCTACTACAGTCCCTCCACCGTCACCACCTTCTGGACCTAAGTCAATTATATAGTCCGCTGTCTTTATTACATCTAAATTGTGCTCTATAACTATGACAGAATTTCCGTCTTCTACCAACTTGTTTAGAACTGTGATCAGTTTGTGGATATCAGCTGCATGCAATCCAGTGGTTGGTTCATCTAACAAATAGATTGTTTTACCTGTAGATTTCCTCGAAAGTTCTGTAGCCAATTTTACCCTTTGTGCTTCTCCACCAGATAATTCAGTTGATGGTTGCCCAATCTTTATATATCCTAAACCTACATCATATAAGGTCTGTAATTTTCTTTTTATTTTATTATGATTCTTAAAGAATTCAACTCCTTCCTCAACTGTCATATCCAAAATATCTGAAATAGTCTTACCCTTATACTTTACTTGAAGGGTCTCCCTATTATATCTCTTACCCTTACATACCTCACATGGAACATAAATATCAGGTAAAAAGTGCATTTCCACCTTTAATATTCCATCTCCTTTACACGCCTCACATCTTCCACCTTTTACATTAAAAGAAAATCTACCCTTCTTATATCCCCTTAACTTTGATTCATTTGTCATGGCAAATACATCCCTAATAGCATCAAATACACCTGTATAAGTTGCTGGGTTTGATCTAGGAGTCCTACCTATTGGGCTTTGGTCAATGGCAATTATCTTATCCAAATACTCTAGACCTTTTATCTCTTTGTGTTTACCTGGTCTTGTCTTTGCGTGATTCAATTTAGCCTGCAAGGATTTGTATATAATTTCATTTACCAAGGAACTTTTACCCGAGCCTGATACACCAGTTACTGCGGTCAAGACCCCCAATGGTATACTTACATCAATACTTTTTAGGTTGTTCTCTCCAGCACCAATAACTTCTAACCACTTCCCATTTGCTTGTCTCCTTGTTTTTGGAACTTCTATCTGTAATTTATGTGATAGATATTGGCCTGTTATTGAATTTGGATTGTTCTTTATATCTTCAACACTACCTTGTGCAACTACATAACCACCATGTATCCCAGCTCCAGGACCTATATCAACTATATGATCTGCCATATACATAGTGTCTTCATCATGCTCTACCACTATTAGAGTATTTCCTAAATCTGTTAAATCCCTCAATGCCTCTAATAGTTTCCCATTATCTCTTTGATGAAGTCCTATACTTGGCTCATCTAATACATATAAAACTCCTACAAGACTAGACCCAATCTGTGTAGCTAATCTAATCCTTTGGGATTCTCCACCTGATAATGAACCTGCCATACGGGATAATGTTAGATAATTAAGACCTACTTGTTCTAAGAACTTTAGTCTTTCATGGATTTCAATTAATATCTGTTCACCTATTTGTTTTTGCTTTTCAGTTAATTCAATATTATCAAAGAATTCTATAGCCTTTGTAATGGATAAGTCTGTAAGTTCAATAATATTAAGATTATTTATCCTTACAGATAGTACATCCTTTCTAAGCCTATTCCCATGGCAATCTGGGCAAGGATTATTGGCCATAAAGTCTTCTATTTTATCCTTCATAAAATCAGAAGCAGTAGACCTATATCTTCGTTCTAGGTTGTTTATTACCCCTTCAAAGGTTCCTTTATAGCTTCTAATACCGTCCTGGAAGTGACTATCAAATTGAAAATTTATGGTTCTTTCGGTACCATATAGTATTTCATCTATTAGTTTCTTAGGAGCATCCTTAAGAGGCTTATCCGTAGAAAAGCCATTATCCTCAGCTATTGTTCTAAATATCTGATAATAATAAGTCCCTTCAGCTGAACCACTATATGGAGCTATTCCTCCCTCTTCTATGCTTAATTCTTTGTTTGGAATGATAAGCTCAGGATCTATATTTTTGTGAAATCCTAATCCATTACAGGTTGGACACATCCCAAATGGATTGTTGAATGAAAACATCCTAGGCTCTAATTCCTCCATAGAAATATTACAATCAGGGCAGGAAAGCTTCTGACTAAAGGTCATTCTCTCTTCGTCCATCACATCTACTATGACCAAATCATCAACTAGGCTAAAGGCAGTTTCTAGAGAATCTACCAATCTACCTTGAATACCCTCCTTGATAATGATTCTATCTATTACAATCTCTATTGTATGATTCTTGTTCTTATCCAATTCTATATCATCAGATATATCATGCATTTGACCATCTACAATTATTCTGACATATCCTTCTTTTCTTATGTTATCTATCAGCTTAATATGTCCACCTTTTTTTCCCCTTACTACAGGAGCAAGTATTTGTACCCTAGTCCCCTTCTCTAAGTCCATTATTCTATCTACCATTTGGTCTATTGTCTGACTAGAAATCTCTCTCCCACATTTTGGACAATATGGTGTTCCAATCCTAGCATACAATAATCTTAAATAGTCATAAATCTCAGTGACTGTACCTACTGTCGAGCGAGGATTTTTGCTGGTGGTCTTCTGATCGATTGATATTGAAGGCGATAAGCCTTCTATATATTCAACATCTGGCTTATCCATTTGCCCTAGAAATTGACGAGCATAAGAAGACAGAGATTCTACATATCTTCTCTGCCCCTCCGCGTATATGGTATCAAAAGCTAATGATGACTTTCCAGAACCACTTAAACCGGTAAATACTATAAACTTGTTTCTGGGAATTTCTAAACTAATATTCTTTAGATTATTAGCCTTAGCTCCTCTTATAACTATCTTGTCTTTTGTCATTATATTATCCACCTCGTTGATTCATCTTCTTAAGTTCAATAACCTTATCCCTTAATTCTGCAGCCTTCTCGAAATTTAACTCTTCTGCAGCTTTAAGCATTGCTTCTTCTAATCCAATAATCATGGATTCAATCTCATCTCTAGAAAAGCTGTCTTCAAATTTGACCTCTTCTTCAGCAACAATTGTGGCTTCAATTATATCTCGTATTCCTTTACTGATACTTCTAGGAATAATTCCATGTTTTTTATTGAAATCATCCTGAATATTTCGTCTCCTGTTGGTTTCTCCTATAGCTCTTTCCATGGATCCTGTAATTCTGTCAGCATACATGATTACCTTACCCCTAATATTCCTTGCTGCCCTTCCAGTTGTTTGGATTAAAGATGTTTCTGACCTCAGAAAACCTTCCTTATCTGCATCTAAGATAGCAATCAAGGATACTTCAGGCAAATCCAGACCCTCTCTTAGAAGGTTTATACCTACCAAGACATCATATTTACCCATCCTTAAATCCCTAATAATCTCCATCCTCTCAATTGTTTCCACATCTGAATGAAGATATGTTACCTTTATACCAATTTCTTTAAAATACTTGGTCAGGTCTTCAGCCATCTTCTTAGTGAGTGTGGTTACAAGAACCCTTTCTTCCCTTTCAACTACTTCATTTATTTCACTTACCAAGTCATCTATCTGGTGCTTTGTAGGCCTTACTTCTATCATAGGATCTATTAAACCTGTTGGTCTAATAATCTGTTCCACAATGTTTTCAGCATGTTCTTTCTCATATGGTCCAGGTGTAGCAGATGTATAAATGACTTGGTTTATCATGGATTCAAATTCACTAAATTCTAAAGGCCTATTATAAAGAGCTGATGGAAGTCTGAATCCATACTCTACTAAGGTGGTCTTTCTGGATCTATCTCCTGCATACATACCCCTTATTTGAGGAACTGTAGCATGCGATTCATCAATAATCATCAAAAAATCCTTAGGAAAATAATCAATTAAGGTAAAGGGTCTGCTTCCCATTGGCCTTGAACTCAAATGTGCAGAATAGTTCTCAATTCCATTACAAAATCCCATCTCATTGAGCATTTCCATATCATAGTTAGTTCTTTGCTCTAGCCTTTGAGCTTCTATTAGCTTATCCTGATCTCTCAATTCCTTTAATCGCTCATTCAATTCCCTTTCTATGGTTACCAAGGCTCTTTTTACCACTTCCTCACTAGTTGCATAGTGGGAGGCTGGAAATATGGAAACATGCTTTCTGATTCCTATCACTTCACCTGTTAAATTATTGACCTCTACAATCCTATCAATCTCATCTCCAAAGAATTCTATTCTTACGGTATTCTCACTAGATGCTGCTGGAAATATCTCCAGTACATCTCCTCTTACTCTAAAGGTACCTCTAACAAAATTTATATCATTTCTCATATATTGAATCTCGATAAGTTTTTTCATTACCTCATCTCTATCTATTATCATCCCGGGACGAAGTGACACTACCATGCTCTCATAGTTAATCGGATCCCCTAAACCATAAATACATGAAACAGACGCTACGATTATAACATCTCTTCTTTCAAAGAGTGCTGCTGTTGCAGAATGACGTAATTTATCTATTTCATCATTTATTGATGCATCTTTTTCAATATATGTGTCTGAACCGGGTACATAAGCCTCAGGTTGGTAATAATCATAATATGAAACAAAGTATTCAACAGAATTATTGGGAAAGAATTCCTTAAACTCACTAGCTAACTGATAGGCTAATGTTTTATTGTGCGCAATAACTAGAGTGGGCTTTTGTGCTTTTTCTATAACATTAGCCATAGTAAATGTTTTACCGGAGCCAGTTACACCAAGTAGGACTTGATGCTTTTTATTTTGATTAAGACCCTTTATTAATCTATCTATCGCCTCAGGTTGATCACCTCTTGGTACATAATTGGATTCTATTTTAAATTTATTCATTAGCTTCACCTCAACTTGAACATTCGTTCCCGAATTCTATTATATATTATATATCCTTATTGTCAAAATTTATTATAACAATATTTTACTTGTGGAAAAGCAATATATATTGTAAAATATTTTTGAAGGAGTGAGCCTTAATGAAGCGTATAATGCTTATAATATCTTTTTTATATCTAACCTTATTTACAACATCTTGCGCTGATGAGCATCAGAATCCTTTGATGATTAAAGATACAAATGTAAGTGCAGAAATATTAGAAAAAGATGATATTGAATTTAATATAGAAAATATCGTCTTATCCAAAGGTTTCCAAAACTTGGAACCTAGTGTTGAAATAATAAAAACGGATGATGGCTTTAGATTGTTGACCTCTTTAGGTCTTTTGAATACTACTGGTGTAGAAATTACTCAAATTAATAAAATAGGAAATGAGATTGATATCCATGTTGAAAACATTTCCAAAAGAAGTGAGAATCAATTAGCCATACCACAAGTCATGATAGAGTTAAAAGATTTGAAGTTTAGAAGTATAGAAAATGTTAAATTTAATATAATCAATGAAAATTATGAACCTTTGAAGGTAAAACTAAGTGCTAATGAAGTGATAAGTAAAATTAATTCCGATCTCCAAATAATAACTAATACAGCTCCAGAGATTAATATTACGGACAATGGTGATAGTTTATTCTGGGAACTTAATTATAAAAACATATTGGACAAATACAATTTAGAAACACCTATTGTAAATCTATCTGTAACTGTTGATGCTAACAATGGAGAAGTGATTAAATCGTCAAAAAACTTCATCTCACAATTTATAGATGAAGGTATTATATTGGATTATATACCTAATGAATACATTATATATAAAAA
>CAZZCQ010000005.1:0-5825 GCA_964652285.1 uncultured Tissierella sp. | reverse complement strand
AAACTTTCTAATGAAGATACCTGGATTAGTCTTTGGAAATATGATATTAATTCCAATAGTAGAAGCCTTATACATACTACTAATTTGGAAATTATTGATGCCCAATATAACTCTACTCATGATTCGATTGCTATTTTAGAATCTAAAGATGGAGTTAATCAATTATTGATACTAAATAACTATGATATCAAAGCTTATAGAGTTGTATTTGATAATCCAGTAAATCCATCTATTATTCAATGGAAGGATAAAGATACTCTATATATTTTGAGCAAAACTGATATGGCTTCTATAATCTATAGCTATAATACTGAAAATAATGCTATGGATTTAATTAGACATATGTATTCAAATATAGTAGGAATTCAAGTCAAAGATGACAATTTAGCAATCACTACTAAGGATGAAGACAATGAGGTACTTTCAATTAAATTATCATCTGCTTTTATTAGTTATCAATTTGAAACAGAAGGATTTATGCCAAGATTTATAAATGACAAATATTTAGGATACTTAAAATTTAATGAAAAAAATAATACTAATGAATTAGTATTATTAAATATAGATAATTACAAGATCCTTAGTACTATAGACTTAAATGTAAGTAATTATTATCCAATAGATGATAATACCATAGGAATAATCAGTAAGAATCAAAACAACCATGATTTCACTTTTCTCAAATATGATATTGAGAATAAACAATTAGAGGCTATTGTAACTTTAACCAGTGATAAAGCCTACTATGATAATCAGAATGAACTTCTATATATTTACTTTAAAGTACCATTTGAAAGTACAAAATCACAAATAATATACTCTCTAAACCTTAAAAAGATATAACTACATAACTCTCGGTAGAGTAATAATCCCGAGAGTTTCTTTATTACCTTTGTATGTTTTGTTTTTAATTCCTCTTTTTAAATTGAAAAACTTAATCTTATAAATACCTGGATTTATCATCTCTATATTTTGAAGATCTCCTTCATCCTTCATGATCACATCATTAATCTCCAGTACTATATCCCCTTTTGAAATGCCAATTTTTTTTGCTACGCTCCCTTGTTTTACCCCTAGGACCCTTACACCTACATTTGGAGTAGAAAACAATGAATATCTGGCCTCTTCTCTCCACTTATTTAGATGAATTAAAGATTCATGTCCAGCTATGGCAATAATAGGGGGAAGATATGGATTTAATCTATACCTAGTAAGGATTAACAAGATAAGTCCGTACAAAAACAGAGTTATTCCAGATTTAATTGTCTTATTCTTAGGAAGGTTAGATATGGTAAAATCTCCATAGCTTAGCAAGGCTATGATGGTAATAGGCTTGATCATTGTATCTCCAATGAATAATACCAGTGGTAATGGCCACATTCTATTGAATTTATAACCTCCAATATAATCATACCCTAATGAGAAATATGTTATTTCACTCTGATTGCTTCCATTGAGTATAATTAAAATTGCCTCAACCATATGAAGTACTGCAACCAACAACATCAAGTCATATGAATCAATTTTTGGGAATCCAAACAATAAATTAGAAAGAACCACTATACTACCACCATAAGCAAAACAAATAAATCTCGTATCAATTAATGATAGAATTATAGCTACTAGTAAAATATATATAAAGTTCACCGGTGTTAGGTATACCTGCATATAAAGCAATAAAACTGTCGCTATGATGCCACCAATAGCACCAAACATTATAGCATTAATCGTAGCAATAATTGGCATCCTTGAGTTACCTCTATAATAAAAATAGAGTAGGAATACTATCAAGATAAAAAAAGGAGACTTAAATGTTCTTAATATATCCAAAATTGCAAAGTATACAATCTGATATAGCCCGTACATTGAACAATCCCCTTTTCTATTTATACAAATATTCATAAGTAATAAAAATACTAAGCAAACATTTGCAGAGCATGGTTTAATTCTTTAGTATTATCCATGACCAAAACTTTGAGTGTGTATTTTTATTACTTAGATAAACATGTTATCTAATCTTAGAATCCAATACTTCCATAGCTTTTAATAGCTGAGTATCATCATCTATATAGTCCACACCTATTCCCTCCATATCATCTGGCAGTTCAACCACAATATCTGGTTCAACACCTACTCCGTGAATGTTTGTTCCATTAGGTGTGAAATACTCTGATATGGTAAGCTTAATTCCTGAACCATCATCAAACTGCCTAATCTTCTGAACTACCCCTTTTCCAAAAGTAGTAGTCCCTATTAATTCTCCCCTACTATGATCTCTTATTGCTCCTGCTAATATCTCTGAAGCACTAGCACTTCCTCCATTTACTAATACCACAAGTGGTATATCAATCATATCCTTGTCAGATTTTAAATACTCTCTCTCTCCGTCTTTAGTCTCAGTATAGACAATATCCCCTTCACCTAGTAATTCATCTGCTATCTCTGCACATATATTCAAAAGGCCACCTGGATTATTTCTCAAATCAATTATCAAACCTTCCACATTTCTGTTTTCTAATTCATTAAGATCTGCTTTAAAATCCTCATAGGTTATTCCATCAAAGGAGGTAATCTTTATATATCCAATTTTGTCATCCAAAATACTTGATTTAACTGTTACTAATCTAATTATTTCCCGAGTTATTTGGACATCCTTAGTTTCCATACTACCATCATTATTCCTCCGCATTATTGTTAATACTACATTGGTATTGGGTTCACCTTTCATCACTTTTACGGCTGCATCCATGTTTTCAGCTGTATATTCTACTCCATCTACAGCTATAATTTTATCCCCCGTTCTAAGGCCTGCTCTTTCACCAGGTGTGTCCTCTATGGGTGATACGACGGTAATGTAGTTATCTTCTCCTGGGGTCACTATTATACCAACTCCACCATATACTCCAGATGTTTGATCGGCTAATGATTGAAATTCATCTACTGTTAAATACTGTGAATAAGGGTCATCCAATGACTGAACCAAACCCTTTAGTTGACCATTTAGCAAGGTATCATCATCTACATCTCGCAAATAGTCTTCCTTTATTATATTCTCCACATATGAAAGCTTAGAATAATCCATATAACTACTATACAGTTGCTCATATTCCCCTTTTGGAATAATCACACGATTATCAAATTTTAATGTTACTACATTTGTTAATCCAAAAGTGATTATGTTTGTCAAAATCAATAAAATGATAACAAACATTGTGTTCCTTTTATTTTCCATTTTGTCACCTCATATATTATAGCCTATGAAACTATTTTATTAAATTATGACTTATATTATACCACTTAATCCTAATAGATACGCAATATATGGATAATTAAATCTCTATAAATAAAATAAAAGAGGGTATTCCCCTCTTTTATTGTAGCCAAATTCGTGGGTCTTCATATACACCATTCTTTCTAACCTCAAAATGTAAATGAGGACCAGTAGACATACCAGTGCTTCCAGCCTTTGCCACTACATCTCCCCTTGCTACAACTTGTCCTTCTTTAGCTACAAGTCTTGAGTTATGAGCATAAAGAGTAACTATGCCCCCATTATGATCTATCATGATAGTATTACCATATCCCCCAAGGGAACCACTATATATAACCGTTCCTGCTGCTGCAGCTACAATATCTCCGCCAGTTGGAACACCTATATCCATACCTGTATGTAGCTTTTTAACCTTCAGTATTGGATGTATTCTATACCCGAACTCAGATGTTATCCTATAGTATCCTGGTGCAGGCCATTCCATCTTTCCACCAGAATATGGTCCAGTATTCCTCATTAATTTTACAATCTTAGCTTCCAATTCCTTAGCTTCATCAATTAATTTATCTACTTGTTCTTCCAAAGCCTTTTTATCAATAGCCAGCCTACCCATCAGATCTTGTTTTTCCCTAGTTGCTTGATCTAAATCCTTTTTTCTAGATTCAATTTTTGATTTGGTTATCTCTACAGATGCCCTTTGGGCTTCTAATTCCAATTTTTTAGCATCAATAGTATCACGGGTTTCTTTCATAAACTTTATTAGTTCTCTATCATGCTCAGCAATTGATTCAACCAATTCTTGTTTAGAAAGAAAATCTTTTATATCATTTGATGACAATAATAATTCCAGATACCCCGAGTTACCATTTATATACATAACCCTAATACGCTTGTTAAATGTATCTCTTCTTTCTTCTAAGTCCCGTTCTGCTGCTTCTAATTCTTCAGTGGTGATTACAATCTGTTCTTCTATATCAGCAAGCTCTTTTTCTACATTCTCTAAATCGATGGTAGCTTGATTTAGCTTTTTGTCAAGATCCTCTATCTGTTTACTTGTTTCCTTTGCTCTAGATTCTATTTCGCTGATTTGATCTTTTGTGCCTTCAATCTGGCTATCAAGATTATCCTGTTCATCTCTCAAGTCATCTAAGTTTGAGGCGTAAGCAGATACGATATTCATAAATAATATTATTAATACCAATAAATAGATTGTTCTTTTCTTCTTATGCACATTATCCCCCCTAAACATTCAAAAATCTCTTCATCGAAACTAAACTACCTATAGCTCCAATCCCTGCTCCAATAGCAATAAATATAATGGATATATCTGCCAATATGCTCTCTGGTTTAACCAAAATTATGGCAAATATATTGTAAAGTTGTTCATTTACAGATTCGAAGAAATACTCATATCCAAAATATACTAAAGCAATGGATAAAGTAGCGCCTATTAATCCAAATAATAATCCTTCTATGACAAATGGACCCTTTATATATCCATTGGTTGCACCTACATATTTCATAATCTGTATCTCCCTACGCCTTGAAGACACAGTTATCTTAATTGTATTTGAGATGATAAATATGGATACTGCCACTAAGGCTGCAATAATTGCAATACCACCTATCCTCAGATAGTTTGCCATCAACATAAGCTTGTCTATAATTTCCTTATGGTAGTTTACTTTTTCAACTCCACTCATACCCTTAGCTTCATCAACAATTTCATCTGCGTATTCTATATCCCTTAATTGGATTATGTAAGAATTAGGAAGTGGGTTATCCGTTTCAAGCCCATCTAATAGATCTGCATTATCCCCCCACTCTTCCTTATATATTTCTAATGCTTGATTCTTTGATTTATAAAGGATGGATAATACTCCATTTTTACTACGGACCATATCCTCAATAGCTACTAACTGTTCATCTGTTGCATCATCATATAAAAATATCTCGATCTCGTCAAACTTACTCTGAGTATCAATTACTAAAGCATTTATACTTAATATCAAAATCAATACAACACCTAAAATCATCAATACTGCTGAAATTGAAGATATAGATGCCACACCCATTCCTCGGTTACGCCACATCCCCTGGAATCCTTGTTTGATGACATTCTTAATGAGCCTGAATTTCATGGATATAACCACCTTTCTCTTCATCCCTTACAATTATTCCATTTTCAATTGCTATAACCCTTTTTTTTAAACTATTTACAATATCCTTTGCATGAGTTGCCATAAGAACTGTGGTCCCTCTATTGTTTATATCTGTTAAGACACTCATAATCTCCCAAGATGTATCTGGATCGAGATTACCAGTAGGCTCGTCCGCTATCAATACAGGTGGATTATTAACTATAGCTCTAGCTATAGATACCCTCTGATTTTCTCCTCCTGACAATTGATCAGGAAAATGTGAAGCTTTACTACTTAAGTCTACTAGGCTCAAAATCATAGGAACTCTTCTTCTAATTTCCTTCGGGTGAGTTCCTAGTATCTCCATGGCAAAAGAAACATTTTCATATACTGTCTTATTAGCAAGTAATCTA
>CAZZCQ010000004.1:0-15715 GCA_964652285.1 uncultured Tissierella sp. | reverse complement strand
AATTCTCTGCAAGACCCATCCCTGCTGAACCAGATATGGCCAAATCAAAATACTCAATATTCGGAAATTCTTCTTTAATCTGCCTTAGTAAAAAAGCAGTCTTTTGGGAAATCTCAGAATAATGTCTTTCATATGAATGAAATACTAGATTTTCATTATCATCTATAACTACGCATTTTAGCGTTGTTGAACCAACATCTAAACCTATTTTCACATTTATCACCTTTCCGTACCTGATATTATATCATATTATTCTTTTTAGTCCATAATATGAATTGTAAAGTCTAGGTTAAGCTTTCTGCCAATCCTGCCTTCTGTAATCATGTTAAATATGATACAATCTTATTTAAGATTCTAATAATCAGGAGGTGAAGCATCTTGAATATTATACTCAGAGCGGAGAATATAGAAAAGACCTATGGAAAAGGAGATTTAAGTGTAGATGCCTTGAAGTCATCCAATTTAGAGATTGAGAAAGGTGTATTCCACGCCATTATAGGTAAGAGTGGCTCTGGTAAATCTACCTTATTACATATATTAGGTGGCTTGGACAAGCCAAGTGGCGGAAAGCTCTACCTTGAAGGAGAAAGTATCTTTGACTTAAAGGATGATGAATTGGCAATCTTAAGAAGGAGGCGTATTGGATTTGTATTCCAATCCTTTAACCTTCTACAGGAGCATACAGTTGTAGAGAATATACTCATGCCCATCCATTTGGACAACAAAGAAGCAGATATGGACCATTTTAATGAAGTGATTAGCTCCTTGGATATTGAGGGAAAACTGGATTATTATCCAGATGAACTATCTGGTGGTGAAAGGCAAAGGGTTGCTATTGCTAGGGCCTTGGTATCCAAACCTGCAATCGTTCTTGCAGACGAACCAACTGGCAACCTAGATGAGAGTACTGGAAAAGAGGTCATTGAGCTCATTAAGGAATGTGCTAGAAAGTTTGGTCAAACCATAATTCTGGTTACCCATGATTTAGAGATAGCATCCCAGGCAGATAGGATTATCACCATAGTTGATGGTAGAATCTCCTCTATCAAGGATACTAGTTATTTAAGCAAGTCTTAAGGTGGTGGGAATATGAAATTAAAGGACATAGCTAAGGAAGGACTCAAGGGTAGGAGAAAGGATACTCTCTTACTCAAACTGGTCATCACCTTGGCATTTATATTTATAGTTAGCTCAACCATTTTTGAAGGATCTATAATAAAGACTAAGGAAGAACAAAGGCTAGACCTCTATGGACAGTGGCATGCAGCCTATCTAAAGGGGGATGAAGAAACACTTAAAGGCCTAGAGTCTGAGGAGGATATAGATAGGCTTGGAGTGAGCCTTATCATAGGTGAATCAGAGGACTGTGGTGTAGTGGGCACCTTTAATGAGGATTTAATAGATATGGGGAGATTCACCCTCTATAAGGGACGATATCCCGAAAGCCCAGATGAAATAATGCTGGAGTTAAATCAGATGAGCCTGATGAACCTGGACTTGGAGGTTGGTCAAAAGATTCAGCTTGCCATTCCAATTCAAAGGGTAGAGCAGGGTTATAAGGATTATATCTTAGGTAAAAACAGGGAATTTGAAGATAGAAAAACAAATATGCCTATGCCCGATTATGAAAGATTGGGTGAACTTCAATTAGAAGTTTATAGCTTAAGAGAGATAGTTCCCTTAGATGAGAAGGGGAAAAAAGAGCTTGAAGAAAAAATTCGTGAATTAGAAATTGAAATTGATGAAATATATGATCAAGATTTTAATTTATTTAGCTTACCAAAGTATTATCAATATAATGAAACCCCTTTTGAAAAAGTTGGGGATGTTTCTCTTGTGGTTAACAACAATTATTTTTACTACTATCTACCAGGTGATGAATCAAATCCAGATATTTTCAGAGAAGAGGGTCTGCTAACCAGTTCAAGGGTAATCCTTAAAAAGGAATTTGTAGTAAGTGGTATAATCCAAACCTATACTGATAAATGGGATTTGGGAGGATTCAAATCACCAAATGCATTTATTACAGAAGAAGGTGGCAAAACCCTTACCCATGCCTTCTATAATAATAATCTAGGGGACTTCTCCGATTATAAGATGGACTATAATATCTTCCTCTATTCTGATTCAATGAAAGATGACTTATATTCATCCCTGGCTCCAAAATATCCAGATATGAATCTTGTCCAAGAAGACCAAACAGAGATAATTGAGGGATTTGATTTTTGGATTAGAATGTATAGAATGACTGATAAAGAGATAGATAACTTTATTAAAAGTACAACATCCTGGAGTGTAGGCCGAGTGCCTGAGGACTGGCGAGATGATTCCTTGGAAAGCAAGGAAGAGATAGGAAGTATAATGGAAGTGAATACTTCCAATTTTAGAAGGAACAACTTCTCTTACCCAGATGATGCCCTATCCACTGAGTATGTTTTGACCTTGACCATTATTGCAGTAATATTTATTGCCACAGCCTTGGCAATATTTCAGATATTCTTAACTCAGATGAAGAGAAGGTCTCGAAAATTAGTTCTCCTAAAATCCATAGGGGCTACTAAGCAACAGATAATGGGGATAATATTCCATGAGGGATTATATCTATTAAGGACCGGACTCCTAGTAGGTCTTCCAGCAGGATTTGCCCTTGCAGCTTTAATAATCTTCTTTATGAATAATTTTGCAGATAGAAATATCAGCTTTAATATAATTCCATCACTTTTAATCCTTGGAATTATAGCAGGGTGTTTTGCCTTATTCCTGGGAATGCTTGTACCAATGATATATGCTATCAGAATTCCTCTTGTAGGTAGTCTGTCCAAACCATCAAAGCATAAGAAGATAGGTCCAAGACAAGTAAAAGGAATCTATAAAACTCAAACCCTCAGACAGATCAATTGGCAATATTTAAAATTAAATAGGTTTAAAAATCTTATATCCTTTGGAATATCTCTTATATCAATAACTATTCTCTTGATAACTGTTCTCTTGTCATATATCTCCTTTGATAATTATAGGGATACGGTGATTATAAAGAATAGACCTGACTATGCCATGGAGGCCTACTTCGGTGCTGCAGGCAGGGGAATCAAGTCGATGGAGGAGGATTTGTTAGCCATTGATGAAATTGAATCGACCCAGGTATATAAGGTAGGAAAACAGGTATTCCTATGGCATGAAGACCTTGAGGAAAATCAAATGGTTAAGAACTTTGAAGAACTACTGCCAGGGAAGTTTCGTACTGCTCATTTTAGCAGATATATGGATGGACTAGATATTTATCCAGAGTGGATAAATAATGCCCTCTTTACAAAGATATATGGAATAGACCCTGAAAGTGACCTCTTTAATAAATATTCTTCCTTGGTCAAGGATGGAACTATAGACAAGGAGAGTTTTTCTGAGGGAGAGGAAGTCATCCTCTTAATCCCACTTTATTATCAGTCAGGGGAGGATATCAAACTCACTCCTTTTAATGAAAGACTGGTATTGGACGCAACAAATGAAGATAGTAGGATGTCCTGGCTCTTTGAGCAAACAGGCCACTATGGGATTTCCTATAGTAATAGATTTAAGGATTCCTATGAAAAGCTTGACTATATAAAGCCTGGAGATAAGGTCTACCTATCCACAGACAAGGAGGAAATTGTGGGAGATGCTTATGTCCTTGACTTTAGGACTGAGGAGTTTGAAGTGGGTGGGATTATCTACTATTTTGATAAACAGGAGATTTGGCCATTTTCCAATAATACAGCCCCTTATGCTATAATAGGCTCTAATAGTGCAATGGAAAAGCTATATCCGAATTCTAAGATGGGACTGGGAATGGTTGATTTTGATCAGATGAGAACTATGACCAATACCCTCTACCCAACCAAATATGGACGGACTCTCTGGTATTTGGATACTGACACGGTTGGAAAAGATTTAGTATTAGATGCAAAACTATTATCCTATGCCAATAATAATGGTTATACCCTTTACAATTATAAAGAGAGCAATTCAGAACTTTATTCAGAAGGCTTGAACAACACCATAATCATTGGATTGTTGGGTTTTACTGCTGCTTCTCTTGCAACAATCATTCTCTATAATATTTTAGTGTCTAAATTAGACCAAGATAAGAATAGGATAGGAATATTACAAGCCTTAGGGGTTTCTAAAAGAGACTTCTCTAAGCATTATCTACAGCTAGGGATAGTCACTGCCTTGATAGCAATCATCATAGCAAATCTGTTGATATTTATAATTCTCCTCCTTACCTCTATGCTAAGCACAGGAAGGATTGATTTTACACTGATGGATAATATCAGGGATACCTTTGAATTTAGGCTGTGGCAATATCCTTGGGTCTTACACATTATTCTCAATATCCTATTCTTCGCCGTCACTGTCCTTATGTATTATTTGCCTAGTATAAGGATAGTCCAAAGCTCTCCAGTAGAAAATATAAGGGCTTTAAGTAGATAAAAATCCCTGTTTAGATTAATCTAAACAGGGATTTTTTTAGGAACTACAGAATTTCAAATTCTATATTCGGGTTTTCTTCTCTAACCTCTTCAAATACACTAATTAATGATAGTCCATAATCACCTAAATTTTCTACTAACATATCATAGTTGATTAAGCGAATTCTCATAGGTTGACTATAAGTACTCAATATATCCCATAGTGCATCTAAGTTGTTTCCATGGTATTCTTTACTCTCCAACTTATTCTTTATATAAAGATGGGTTAGCCTTTTATTTTTCATGTATCTTCCATTAAGTGTTACTGTATTCACTTTTATTCACCACCATACAATAATTCAAAACTATCATAATGATCTGCTGTATAATAGATCAATCCATCATTTGAGTAAACCAATCTCTCTGCTCCTCTATATCCACCTTCATAATTTATATCACATTCATAGTATTGTCTTCCATCTTTGTTAGGCAATAAGCCTTCCCTATTACCAAACTTATCTCCGCCTATACTCATCCTATCTGTAACATCCCATAGGTTTCCCTCGTTGGATTGCCACCCTAAATCCCTTGCTTCATTCTTAGTAAGGAAATTCTCAGGAAGCTTATCATATGTATGTATATATAAAGCAACATCATCTTTGCTTGTATAATATCCATCTTCATCAATTTGATTTACCTCTTCTAAATCCTCTCCCAAATCTTGGCCTATATCACTTCCAAGGTCCAGACCATCATCATCAAGAGCTGAATCTTGATTAGAACATCCTATCAAAGAAAAACTCAATAGAAGAACCAAAAATAAAGCTATAAGCTTTTTTAAATATCCATTCATTCTCTTACATTCTCCTCTTTTACTTCTTTCTTTGTCTTTATTACAAAAAAGAAATAATAATATTTCCAAATGATTACAGCTAGAATAAATAATTTTATATATAGGCTATCAAGTATAATCAATGGAAATGCCAACATAAAGTCTGATATAAACATCAAAAATAACTTTCTCTTTAATGTCATAGACCTATCTCTAATATAATCCTCTGCGTAATCCTTATATATCTTGGTGCCTTTTAACCAATCATGAAACCTATTAGATCCTTTAGCAAAGAAAAAAGATGCTATAAGTATAAAAGGCGTAGTAGGGAGAACTGGTATCACAACTCCTACAGCTCCAATTCCAACAAATATAAATCCAAATGTTATCAACAAAAGTTCTTTTAATTTCAATTCAATACCTCGATTCTGTAAATAGAATTGTCCAACATATTATATATATCCATTTTTGACTTTTCCTAATCTATTTCCATATGGAATAATCATAAATCAAAGAAATTCAAATAGAATTAAGAATAATCGAACATATATTCTTCGCCTTTCTACTTTTCATTTTTTTAAAGTTTTCCTTTATATTAGTATTACCTAGGAAATCAAGAAGGGTCCCTTCCCTGGAGGAAGAATATGTATAGTGAATTGAATGGACTATTAATTAGGGCTAAGGAGGGTGATAGAAATAGTAAAGAGGAAATAGTAAATAGACTGCAGGGACTGATTATTAAGAGTATCCAGAGATACTATAATAAGATGGATGAATATGAGGATTTGATACAAGAGGGAAATCTAGTGATATTAGAGGCTATCGATGATTATGATAGTAGTAGGGGTGTGTATTTTTTAGGATATGTCAAAAGCTTATTAAAATACGCATATCTTAATAAATACAAAATCCGACATCATATATCTTTGAATACAAAACTAGCTGACAAGGATTGTGAGTTAATTGATCTGTTAGAATCAGATGATGTTGTTCCTTTAGAAAAGATTATAAAATTTGAAGAACACACTATCATCTATGATGCATTGTCCATATTGACAGATAGACAAAGGCAAATTGTAGTGTTATTTTATATGGAGGAATTATCTATAGGTGATATAGCTAAAAGGCTAAATATCAGCTATAGAACTGTAATCAATACTAAGGTAAGAGCATTGGAAAAGATGAGGAAGTATATAGATAAATAAACCAGTCAAAAAACTGGTTTATTTATCTTAGGGTTGCCATCCCAATCCTATCAAATGGATAGTGATATTGGTACTTGTTGTTCTAATCTCTACTTCTTCAAAGATTTCATCTTGTAAATCAAACTCATCTCTAATCTTTTCCATTTCCTGCTCCAATTCTAACTGTAAAGCTTCTAATTGGATTTGTACTGATTCAAGGGTTTCTTCAGCTTGTTCTATAGATTCGCCACTCTTCATAGCCCGAGTAGTACTCTTCATAGCTGTTCCCATCCTTGATACTGATGTTGCACTAATTGCCTTCCTCCCCAATAGTGCACCTAGTATAGCTGAGCCAGCGGATACTGCAGCATCCATTTTCTTTTGTGAAGCGGTAGTAGATCTCTTTTCTAAGGTTTGTCTCGCTCGTCTTTGTCTATCTTCTAAGGTTTTAATTTTAGATGCATATTTCTTTGTAAGCTTGTCTATAGCTTCATCTCTTTTCTCATGAGCTAAATGTTGTACTCTGATTCGAAACTCTCTCTCATCCTCTCCCACCTGCGAAGTTTCTTTTACTGTTGGGCTCATATAAAGTGTCAATGGTAAATCCTTCCTAATATATTGTGCTAATAACTTTTTCCAATTATCATAAGAACGAGGGTTTGCTACTATACTTGGATAATCGTTAAAATAAGCATCAGGCATTGGCTCAGTATCTAAATCCAATAGCTCTAAATCTAATACTTCTCCTTGGCTCCAGTCTATAGTAACTGCCCCATCTAAAATAGGTGTAACAATAGTATAACTTTTAGATGCAGCTACATTGTGTTTAGCGCTATTATAGAACACTTCCGCTACTCCTATGACAGATGGACTATAAACCAATCTATCACTACTTTTATACACTGGTAAATATACCTGCTGTATCTGTGGTGGAAGTACAGGAGGGATTTGAGCTAAGTCTCCTATATTATTAACTTTACTAGTCAATGGTTTTTGTATAATTACCTCATTATTTAAGCTAGTATCATCCTTACCTATAACCTTTGCAGGTAATGCAGCTATTTGATTCCTAGTCAATGGCCCTGCTAGATAGCTAAGTACCCATCTAGTAGAGAATATAAGAGGTTCATCATCATGTACACTGTGAAGATAAAATACACGCTGACCAAGTCCTGCTAAAATCTGTTCTGTATGCCTTCGATTAAATTCACCACCTGCAGCTACGCCTTCTAAACCAGCCAATACCCTTTCCTTATCTCTTTCAGTTTGCAACCTCCCAATAAACCAGGTTCCAGCATTTGAAAGAGCTTTATAATCCAAGTCAACAGGGTTTTGTGTTGAAAGTAATAATCCTAATCCATATGCTCTAGCTTGTTTTAATAAAGTCAGTAAAGGTGCTTTTGATGGTGGATTTGCTATTGGTGGCAAATATCCAAACAATTCATCCATATATAATAAGGCTCTTAAACTAGAGCTACCTGGTTGACTGCGAACCCAGGATAATACTTCATTTAGTAACATAGTTATAAAGAACATTCTCTCACTATCTGTTAGGTGAGCTATGGAGAAAATTGAAACCTTAGCTTTCCCTGTTTTACCATATAAGAAATTTTGAATATCTAAAGGTTCACCTTCTAACCATGATTTAAAGGTTGGTGAAGCCAATAGATTATTAAAGGACATAGCTAAAGAAAATCTTTCTTTACTTGGATAAAAACTCTCCATATCCATTACTCCTACTTGGTTAAAAGGAGGATTTTGAATAGCATTGATTAAATCTGCTAAAGAAAGGGTCTGTCCCAAACTCCAATAATATTCTAAGATATTTGCTACTAATATATGTTCCTTGCTTGTGAATGAATCACTTCTTATACCAATTAATGATAGTAAGCTTGATGTAGTAATTTGAATTCTATCCATATAGGCTTCTTTGTCATTTAAAACTATGTCCGATGGTGGAGCAAAGGAACGGAGTACAGAAACACCTATGCCTGAAGATCCCCCTGGTGTATATATCCTGATATCTACATTATTATGAAACATCTCAATACGCTTGCCATCCTGTCCCCAATCAGCTAATCCTTTACGCCATGATTCAGCTTGGGACTGAGCATATTCATCAACTGTCTTTCCCTTGTTTTCAGCTTCACGCACATTAATCCATGGTAAGAAATCCTCTTTTCTTAAGTCTGGAAATGTCAGTGCTAGATTTGATAAATCCCCTTTAGGGTCGATTGCTATAACTGGAATGTTATCTATTGCAGCTTCCTCAATAATACCTATACCTAGCCCAGTTTTACCACTACCAGTCATACCAATTATTACACCATGTGTTGTCAAATCCTTAGATTTGTAGAGGACCAAGTCTTCTTGTAACTCTTTCTTTTCCAAATCATATTCTTTCCCTAGATAAAAGACTCCCATTTTTTCAAAATCTTGCATAGTCTTCCCTCCCAATATTTCTCTATGAATCCATTTTAACACTTTATTGTTTCTTTGGAAATCTATTCAATGTGGCCTAAATATATTATGTCGCATAAATATACTATTCTTCATCTAATAATCTTTTCTCTAGGATTTGATCAATGCTAAAATCCTCAATTTGTAGATAATACTCGGCAGCATCAACAAGTGATTTCATAGGTACAGTACCAATCACTTCACTCCCTACCACTGTGACCCCGTATCTTCTCGCTTCCATCTTTATCATCTCATAAGCTTGATAAATCGATGTCTTTTCATAGTTTACCAGATTCATTGAAACTTGAACTTGATTTCTTTCCTCCAATTTCAAACCTATAGCTTTTACAAATCTCAAACCTCCACCAATATGTCTTACTCTTTTTGCTATTTTATCTGCAATTTCTACATCAGATGTATCTAAATTTACATTAAAAGCAACTAGTGGTATCCTTGCGCCTACTGCTGTACATCCACTCTTAGTATTCATCTCTTGTGGTCCAAAATCTGGCTTCCATTCCTCTTCCTGAATTTTATTGAAGAAACCTTCATATTGCCCTCTTCTAATATCAGCTAAATTCTTTCTATCAGGGAATCTTGCTGAATCCTCATAAAGATATACCGGGATTCCCCAGCTACCTATTATCTCTCCCACTTCTTTTGAAATTTCAATACATTCCTCTATAGAAACATTAGCTACAGGTGTAAAGGGAATGACATCAGTAGCACCCATTCTAGGATGAGCCCCTTGATGCTTTGACATATCAATGAGTTCTGCAGTTTTTCTTGCAGAATTTATCGCAGCTTCTTTTATTTGTTCAGGTGACCCTATCATAGTAAGAACGGTTCTGTTATGATCCTTGTCCGATGAATAGTCTAAAATTAATATCCCTTCAACTTTTTTTACTTCATCAATTATTTCTTTTATTACAAGCTCATCTCTGCCCTCACTAAAGTTTGGAACACATTCCATCAACTTCCTCATATTTACCTCCAATTCTTTTGATTTAATCTCTTCTATTTCCACCATTATATTATCAATTCTACGAGAAATACAACGAAACAACATGAAACGGATACTTGAAAAAGACTTGCACCAAACCATGCTAATATAATTCCACTAATTAATGCAATTGCACCTGCTATGGGTACTTGTGTTGCTTCAATTATAGCTGGAAATGTCATCACTGCTAAGGTTACATATGGAACATAATACAAGAAGGAGCGAAAAAACCGATTTTTTATTTGATTTCTAATTAAAGTCAAGGGTAATACTCGAATAGCATAGGTTACCACTGCCATTACAAGTATATATATGTATACATTAGGCTCCATTGTTTTCACCTTCTTCTTCCGAAATTGGGAAAATCAAGGCAGCTATTCCCGCAATCCCAATTGTCAAAATAATTATCTGTGTACCTGTAGATATATTATGGAATATCGGCATCTTGGAAACAATGAAAGAGGCAATAAAACTGATTATTATCATTAATCCTACTATGGGATTCTTTTTGGCTTGAGGTATTATTACTGCCAAAAACATGCCATATAAAGCAACACTTAAGGCACTGACAATCCTCGCAGAGAGAATATTGCCTGCTGCTACGCCTATGGCAGTTCCAATAGCCCATGCTGGTATGGTAATTATCATGGCTCCATAAAAATAATATGGATTTAACCATCCATTACGTGCGATAGATATACCAAAAAGTTCATCCGTAATATCATATCCTATTATCAAACGATGATGAAGTGCTAAATCTGGCTTTAATTTTTGGCTTAATGCAAAACTCATCAAGAGATAACGTGCATTGGTTATCATGGTAACCAAAGCCATCTCCCAATAGCTCCCACCAGATGCAATCAACAAAAAACCCGCATAGCCACCTGCTGAAGCATTTGTAAGTAAAGCTGTCAAAAAACCTTGAAATGTACTTAGTCCTGTGTTTCGTGCTGCAATGCCTAAAGAAAAAGATACTGCTAAATAGCCTAAGGCTATTGGGCTACCATCTTTAATCCCTTTCTTAAGTTCTGCCATATTTATATTTCTATCCAAATTCAATTCTCCTTTTGCATATTACTTATCATTATAATTGCACAATCCTTCTTTGTAAACCAAATAATTAAAAACCTCTATGCACACAATTTAATAGGTGCTATAGAGGATTTATCCAGTATTTTGTTGTAGACCATAATCTAGAACCTGTGTTGATTTTATAAAATCTGTCAGGTGTATTATTCCATGAGTCAACTATTCTCATATAATTCTCCTGGGATCTAGCCCCAGCTTTATACTGTCTCCATCCAAGAGCCATTATCCAATGCCAAGAGAATATTCCATTAGTCAATAAAACTCCCAAAGGATAGCCTTTTGATATTGCATCCTTAATGCCTTCAAAGGATAGAACCCTGTCATATTTTAGACCATATCCTCTTTCATAGAAATATTCTTCGCCTTTCTTGGCTACTGTAAGAGCTGGCCCATTTCCAACAATTCTATGTACTCCTTCAAAGGTGACATCTTTATTATTATCAATTAATAAATCTCCATATCCTTTGGATGCAAAATACAGGGCAAGATTTGTAACAAATACTGCCCCACAGTGATTTTTAGCCAAGTGATTATAATCCTTAGTCCTAGCCCAGTTTATATTCTTATATTCTAAATTATCATGATTAAATTCTTCTGTAGGCATATTAGATAGATCAATAAATCCAAAATCCTTAGTCAAAATCATTTATCCCTTCTAGATCTATTTCGTTCGTTTCTACTACTTCATCTACTATTATCTCTGCTTCTTTGAATTCAGGTTCTTGAGGTTTTATAAAACTTAGTTCATCTATTCTAGCCTGAAGAATATGATTATCCTTCTTAAGACTATCTATCTCCTTAGTTAATTGCTTAATCTTGAGATTTAATCTTATCTGCTTAATCAAACCTAACAAAAGCACAATTATTGCTCCGATGATAGCAGAACCTAATATTACAACAGCTTGTGATATGGTGAAATTAGCAAGAAAGAATTTCACTTCAACATTGCCAGCATTTTGTATGGCGAAAATAGCAACCAAAACAGCAAAAATTAAAGAAATGATAAACTTGAATTCTAAATTAACATTTATTTTCTTCAAAATAAATCTCCTCCCAATTTTTACATACTTATTACATCATATCCATCAGCTAGGTAGCTCTTCATCCCTGCATGATTTAACATATCATCTAACATAGTTAAGCCTGATTTTAGATTCTCTTCGTATACATCAAGCACCTTTGAGCATGCAAGGCATACTCCTGCAATTAAATTCGCTTCTTTAGCCTTCTTGTATAGTGGATTGTTCTCCTCTTCAAATATAGAGACCAGTTTAACAGATGCCCCTTCAAATATAATCTTTACTTCATCTCCTGCAGAATTAAGGTCCAATGCATTCATCAGAACATGTTGAAAACACATCTTTTCCCCTGTCATCCCATAAAATAAAATCTTTTTCATCTTATCCCCTCTCTTTTATAAATATTTATAATCAACATATACCCATAATCTAATCCTTGTATTTCATGATTAACACTTTTTCATTAGATTAGTGTAAAATCTTACAATTTTAAGCAATTTTTCTATAGGTATCCTTTCATTATTCCCATGAATCAGCTTTCTCTCATCATTAGTCAATTCCATTGCAGAGAACCTATATACATTATCACAAATATGAGTAAAATGCCTTGAATCGGAAGCGGCTATCATCAAATATGGAGAAACAAGTACATTCCCCCAAGTCTCTTTGATAGAAGTTCTGATTTTGACCCAACCATCTGTATCTATATCCGAAAAATGTTTAACTGGAATCACATCTAATAATTCTACAGACACATTTTCATCATCTATTCTCTTCTTTAAACCCTCAACTATTGATTTATCAGTGTCTCCTTCCATAACCCTTATATCCCCTTCTACACTTGCATATGGTGGAAATACATTTATAGCATCACTGCCTTCCATCTTTGTAAAGGCAATAGTAGTTCTAAAGAGGGCATTTAATTCTCCTCCAGTTTTTTTCGATAGAATATTCAATAAGGGACTAAAGAATTTAAGATTTGCATAAACAATCTTCATAGCAAATGAAGAATGTCTACCTAAGATATTGAACATCTCCTCTACTGGCTTGGATATGTGAAAATTAAAGGGGTTCTTCTCAATGCTGATTACGCTTCTTCCTAATCTCCCAATTGGACTCATAGGTGGTGGTGAGGAAGCATGCCCACCTTGACTCTTGGTGGATAATCTAAGATGAATCTTACCCTTTTCACCAGTTCCAATCAGGGCACATCTATCCCTAACCCCTGGTACAACTCCCTGAATAATAGCTCCACCTTCATCAAGGACCATCTGTGGTTTTATTCCCTTATCCTTGAAAAACCCAACTATCTCAATAGCACTTGGTCCAGCAATCTCCTCATCACCAGAAAAGGATAGGTATATGTCATCTTCTGGAATAAAACCATCACCAATCAGAATCTCTGCAGCTTCCATAATACCACATAAGGTTCCTTTTGTATCCAAGGTGCCCCTTCCCCAAATGATTCCATCTTCTATATGGGCAGAGAAAGGATCCTTGTCCCATTGGTCCCGATTTACAGGTACAACATCATAGTGAGCCATAAATACTATAGGTTTATCATTGTTTTTACCCTTCCAGTGATATAAGACTCCACTGGGACCAATATAGTCCACCTTACAAGTAGAATTCACATTAGGATATCTATCAACTAGGAAGTCTCTAAATTTTTTGAATTCCTCTGCATCTTCTAAAGAAGTATCCAGATATGATATGGTTTTACATTTAATCATATCAGTAAATCTATCCACTATATCGTCAGAATTTAACTCAATGTCTACCTCCTCGTAATCACTCTCATCTAGTGGTGTAAATCTTAGTGCTTTCAATATCAATATAAGTATCAATAAAAGAATTGCAGTAAACAATAATTTAATAAACAAGGTCCCACTCCCCTTTCATATCCTCTATAGATAACCTTTTTTGTATAAAACCCTAGATACAACAATTGCGATGATTGCACCTATTGGAACCATGATGCTTACTGATGATGATAGTGCTGGGAATGAAATAAATACTAGCAGCATAAAAATCAAAGGTGCCATTGCAATCTTCCAATTTCTTGATACAAATACCACTGCCAAAGCACCAAATAATGATGGAAGTATGTTATCAAATGCAGGCGCTAATAATTCAGATTCCAATATTGGTTGTAACGGAGCTAATAGTAGGACACCTAAGAAGATAATTATTATTGTAGTAATAGAAGACACTGCAATAGCTATAGTTGAGACTACCTCACCCTCTTCCGTACCTGATTTTACTTTAGCTACTTCCATTGCATTTAGAGCACAGGGCACCTTAAGATTTGTCAGATTTCCTGTTACAAATCCTAAATAGGCCCCTCCAGCACCCAACATAGGCGCATAGGTAAAGGCTTCAATTGCTCCGACAAGCCAAAAAACTGGAGCTACACCAAGAAGGCCCTTCAAGAATGGACCTAATTCTGGCCATGCTGAATAATATATGCTTACTACTGTTGGATACAACATAAACATCAACATAGCGCATATTCCCCAGCGTCTTCCCCAAATATGGATTTTTTCACTATATGATTTGCTCTTAGTCATCATCTCTTTCCCTCCTTAGGTCAATAGATTGGTAATTGGTATGGATAAAGCCATGGACAACAACATGCTTATAGATAGGGCATAGTCCTCCAACCATTTCACCTTATGAACTCTTATAAAGTATCCGCAGATTACCATTATCAAGGAAGAAATGATCATTATGAATACAGGAATCCATCCAACAAGACCTATGGTAATATTGGAGAAAATCATACCTAAAAAAGCAGATATCATACCCATAAATAAGGCTGTGTTGAATATTTCACCCCATTTTTTATCCTTGCCTTGAATCCTATTCAAGCCACTGTGGATATTTTTTGAGAAAAATGTAATGATAATGAGTCCAGACATGATGCCCAGGGTCATAACCCAAGCAATAGTAGAATAGACTACAGGGTCAGTTACATTTGTAGAAACTGAGATGCCTAAAGCATTTGCTGCAGTGGTAGCAGCGGGTAATTCGTATGTCAATGCCCCTAAAGCACTTAATCTTAACCAAGGTAGGGGTAGTCCCAAAAATTTGGACAGAGTGATAACCCCTAAGATAATCGAAATGCCTGGGGCTATAGTAAATACCGCACTCCCCTTTACAACTCTCATTAGGGTTGCATCTGAAATACCTAGTTCTCTTGCTCTCAACCATGATTTTCCAAGAAAAAATATAGCCTGACATAATACAAAAGCAACAACTATACCTGCCAAAATATAAAGAAACATACTATTGGTGTTAAATGTATCCATAAGCGAGCTCCTCTCATCATTTATAGTATTTGTCAATATTATATCATATAAATAATAACTTTATAGCAAAATAATCATCCCCGACAGGGATGATTATTTCTAAGTTCTTCTCTTATGTAATAAAGGAGCTTTCAGTGATCAAAGCTATCAATTTGGTAAAGTTATCAAAGGAAAAGATTCTAAGTATGGAAAAGGGAAAAGTGTTAAAGGACATAATCCAGTCTTTTACTGATATTGGATATTATATAAATTATAAAATATTAAATTCAGCTGATTATGGCATTCCACAGATTCGTGAAAGAGTAATCTTTATTGGTACACGATTAAACAAAAATATAATATTCCCAAAAGCTTCTCACTCCCCATTTG
>CAZZCQ010000003.1:0-15898 GCA_964652285.1 uncultured Tissierella sp. | reverse complement strand
ATAAGGACTAATCATTTTTCCTGTATCATGGGTATTAATATAAACAAAATTATATCATAACCTTGCAAAAACTATTAAAGCTTTCATCTAAATAGATGAAAGCTTTTGTCTAATATATTAATTCCCTAAATATATGGTGCTTACCTTAGACATGGCAGCTATTCTTTCTTTTGCCATTCTTTCTGCTGCCTCTGAAGTTGGTATATCATCTCTCTTTGAGATTCCTATGACTTTCTTAACTGCATCATAGATTTGAGAAGCCCTGCTCATTGCCCTTTCTTTGTCATAGCCTTTTATCTCTTCATAGACATTGATAACTCCACCACTATTAATTACAAAGTCTGGAATATAAAGTATTTCCTTATCCTTTAGCATCTTGCCATGTTTATCATCTGCTAATTGATTGTTAGCAGAACCAGCTACGATCTTACATTTCAATTTGTCAACTGTAAAGTCATTTATTATTGCTCCCATCGCACATGGTGAAAATATATCACAATCTACACTATATATCTCATCTGGGTCAACAGGTGTTGCACCCATGTCATTTACAACTCGATCAATACTCTCTTTTCTAATATCTGTCACATAGAGTTTTGCTCCTGCTTTATGTAGATGTTCACATAAAGAATAACCTACAGAACCTAATCCTTGGACAGCAACTACTTTGCCTGTCAAATCCTTACTCCCATATACTTCATTTGCTGCTGCTAATATGCCCCTATACACTCCAAATGCTGTTACTGGTGATGGATTTCCACTTTTGCCTTCTAATCCTACAACATAATCCGTTTCTTGATTGATATAAGCCATATCTTGAGTTGTGCTATTCATATCCTCTGCAGTTATATAGCGCCCACCAAGACTCTCTATATATCTTCCAAATGTTCTAAACAATTCTTCACTCTTTATAGTGGATGGATCTCCTATGATTACCGCTTTTCCACCGCCTAGATTTAGTCCAGCTGCTGAATTCTTCAATGTCATACCTACTGACAATCTCAATACATCAGTTATCGCATCATCTTCTGATTCATAGTCCCATATTCTTGTACCACCAAGAGCAGGCCCTAGTGTGGTGTCATGTATGCCAATGATTGCTTTTAATCCTGTACTTCGATCTTGACAGAAAATCAACTGTTCAAAATCATATTCTTCCAAGTAATCAAAAATCTTCATATTGTAGTCTCCCTTCCATAATAGTATAATTTTTGATGGCGACTTCCTCTTAAAATGATTATATACTTTAAATATGATGTTTACAATCAATAGTTTTATATTGTAGAATTCAGAAATCCTAGTCACTTATCTTATCTTTTCGTGTAATATATAATTATTGGGTATATATACTTGTGATTGCATAAGTTTACAAGGAGGTGGATTATGGACAACAATGTTTTGTTTGCTTTTACTCTTACACTATTGGCAGGATTAAGTACTGGTATTGGAAGTACCATTGCTTTCTTTGCAAATAAAACAAATACCAAGTTTTTATCAGCCAGTCTTGGATTTTCAGCTGGTGTTATGATTTATGTATCCTTTGTAGAGATATTTTTCAAAGCCAAGGACACTTTAACTGCAGAACTTGGTCAAAAAGCTGGGTCTTGGGCAACTGTTGGTGCATTTTTTGGTGGGATTATCATAATGGCAATTATTGATAAACTTGTTCCTAATGAAGAGAATCCCCATGCTATTCATACAGTTGAGGATATTCATGATATGGAATCCGAATATATATTTGAGGATGATATAAAAGCAAAAAATGAAGAAAATAATAAACTGTTAAGGACTGGTAAGTTCACTGCCTTAGCAATTGCTATTCATAACTTTCCTGAGGGTATAGCTACCTTTATTTCCGCACTTCAAGAACCTTCAATAGCTATTCCTATTGCTATAGCAATAGCCATACACAATATACCTGAAGGTATCTCTGTATCAGTACCTATATATTATGCAACAGGCAGTAAGAAAAAGGCTTTCGTTTACTCCTTTCTTTCTGGACTTTCTGAGCCTTTAGGTGCCTTGCTAGCATATTTGATATTGATGCCATTCCTTAATAATATTTTATTTGGAATAATATTTGCAGGTGTAGCAGGGATAATGGTATTTATCTCTTTAGATGAACTCTTACCTACTGCTGAAGAATTTGGAGAACACCATATCGCTATATATGGACTAATTGCTGGAATGGCTGTAATGGCTTTAAGTTTGCTCCTATTCTTGTAATATGATATCCACGGAGCACACTAAGGTTGGCGAAGGATTTTTTATCCTCGCCATTTTTATTTTTAGTTATCAATAATTTCTTGAATACAATTATCTTTATTGAAATCTTCGTTAGGTCTAACATCATCTACAATCATATGAGGTGTGGTTTTCTCCTCCATATTAATAGTATAATCGCTATTTAAAACCATTTCTCTACTATAGTTTATTATAAACCCACCATAAGGTAGATATGCCATAGGTACTTCGTCGAAGGTCATACCTCCACCTGTCTTAGCACCAACTAATGTTGCAAATCCAGTATCCTTAGCAAAGGCAGCAAATTTTTCTGCTGATGATTTAACTTCTCCATCTACTATTAAATATATATCACCACTAAAATCTATATCTTCATTTGGTTGAATATCAATAGTATTTATCTTATAGAACTTAAAGTCAGTGGCTATCTCTGAGGGTAATCGTCCTAAAGTATCTTCATCTAAATCCTTAATTATATTTAAATCAGTAAGTCTAAAAATATCCCTATTGGTTATATAATTACTTCTAAAGAAGGAATAATATCCTGCGCTTAATTCTTCATCTATAATAAGTTCTACCAGATTCATCCAGTATTCATCCGCTAAACCTACATTACCCCTAATATCAATTATTAATTTATCATAGTCCTCAACTTCCTTTAGGAAATCAATAACCTTTGGATAATCTTCCTCTCTATGATAATGGGACATATCTTTAATTCTCATGTAAGCCACTTCATCTTCAATGAGTTTTTGGGTTTGTAAAACTTCTCCATTATAAAAAATCAAATCATTATTGGGTTCAAGCTCTATATTCTCAACACCTTCAAAAAAATTATATCTACCTACAGACCTAAAATATGTGAGTATCTCACTTCTTTCAGGATAATAATGCATAAAAAAGCGCCTATATATGTCTCCTGTAAATACATAGGTGTTATCATCGTTTAATTCTCCTAGTATATTATTCATGGCTACTAGGTATTCAGCATCATTGTCAGTATTTCTCAATATTCTCCTATATCGAGATTTGTTCTTGAGCCAATCAATATCATTTTCTCTTTCGTTTACATTAAAGAAAGGATAATATTCTTCCAAAAGATCATATAGGTAATTGAATTCCTTCAACTTTTCACTATTTGTAAATCCAGCATCAAGTATCCCATAATGCCATGCTTCCTCAGCTATGGTCTGGAACTTTGCTTGGCTATTATAAATTCTTTCTAAAGTTATTATTGTTATCAATGTGATTAACAATATTTTCAATATTCTTTTCTTTGTCCTTCTTCGCATCCTAATGTCCCCCTACTGATGTTTTATGCTCACTATATTATACTATACTATGATTCTCTTTTGTTCAATAAATTCCTCTATATTAAAAAAGACCAGATTTTCATCTGATCTTTCATCAACTGCTTTCTACTATCCTTCCAATATCTCCATAAATTGAGTGCCTGAAATTGTTTCTTTTTCATAAAGGTATTCAGTTAATTCATCCAACTTCTCTCTGCTATCTTCTATAATCTTTTTAGCTTTTTGATATTGATTCTCTACTAGCTTAACCACTAGTCTATCGATTTCTGCTTGTGTCTCTGAAGAACAAGAAAGTGATGTATCTCCACCTAGATATGGATTATTGACTGTATCCATTGCTACTATTCCAAAGTCTTCGCTCATTCCAAAGCGTGTTATCATATCTCTAGCTATTTTCCATCAACTTTTTAGATATATATTGACCAAAACCAATGAATATTACTATTGGAAGAATCCAAGTCAATAAAATACTAAGAAGTGGTGAAATCTCTTTGACTATCTCACGAGAAAATTGTGCTTCTGAACCATGAAGCCTTTCTACAAGCCCAGGATCATCCATAACCCCTGTTCTATAGACCTTCTTATCCGCTTTATCAGTAAATAAGATTTGGTTTTCCTAAACTTGAACATGCCCGATTTCGTCATTTTCTGTCATGGTTATAAAAGTACCATAGTCTGTATCCTCAATTTGACGATCAGCAATATAAGGCATTGCAAAAAAATTAAATAACATCAAAAATAACATTGCAATTATATATAATGAAGCTGCAGTAAATGTAAACCATGCTTCAAGTGAACTTCAAAGAAATCTAAAAAGTATTGAAGTAGGTATGCAGAAAATTATCAATCAATATCAAAATACAATTGAGAAACAGAAACGATCTCATGAAGAAATCCTTCTGACAAAATTGCAGGAACGCAAAAATAAAAAATCAGCTTCCCACATCTTTTAGCTTTTGAATTTGAGCTCGTCTGTCTTGAAAATCTTCATCAGTCCCCAATACATAACCAATAATCGCAATATTTGGATGATCAGTTTTGATTGATTTTAAAGTGGATATTGTAGTTCCTACTGGATCTTCATTTGACCCATATCCCAATTCAAAATCTAATAATATAACCGCTGTTTCAGGGTCAGATGCTTCTTTGAGCAAACGAGGCAATCGAATGGATGGATCAATCATTGGATGCGGTTTACCCTGTGTAAATGTATCATCGCCTAAATCAATAAATGAATGCCCTTTGCTTGATTTAGGATCTATTAGTTTTTCATCTATGTTATTGGCAACATTGCTATAGACTTCACTTGAAACATTTCTGAATATTGCAAGTGCTTCTGCACATAGAGTTCCACCACAATATAATCCACGAACATATTTTTGTCCTGGTGTCAGAGCCTTTGCCGCCCTAGAAATCTCTTCTTTAACTGACTCATCCAGGTATTCATCTTTTACATCCAATTTAGACAATTTAACTGAATTAATTGCAGCATCATAGAGTGTATTGACAAAGATAATACCCTCATCCTTATCTCCTAAATTTCCGTCAATGAAGCAAACTACGGATGGTTTTGAAACTTCTTTAAGTCTATCTACAATATGTGCACGAACTTTCTCACTTGGCGGTTTAGATACTAGTACTATGGTTTCAGTATTAGTGTTCTGTGCTAAAAAATCTATAGATTCAAGCATCATCACTCCACCTATTTCATCTGATAGATCCCTGCCACCCACTCCTATAGCTTGAGTAATGCCTCCTCCCATCTGATGAATAAGTACTGTTACCTCCTGAAGACCAGTACCTGATGCTGCAACCACACCTATATTGCCAGGACGAACCTTGTTAGCAAAGCACAATCCTACACCACCGATTATTGAAGTACCACAATCCGGACCCATCATCAATAGACCCTTCTCTTTAGCCAATTGCTTAAGTTCCTTCTCTTCTTCTATGCTCACATTGTCACTAAACAACATCACATGTAATCCCATTCGTAAAGCCCTTCGCGCCTCTCTAGCAGCATATTCACCTGGTACTGAAATTACTGCAATATTTTGAGAACCTTTACGCACTGCTTCCTCAATAGAATGAATTTCAATCTTACTATCACCTGTATCACCATCTGATGAATCTCCTTCCAGTGATTTGTTTACCATATTCATCAGAGAATCATAAGCATCTTCATCTACAGTTCTGGCAGCAATTACAAGGTCGTTTGCAGTAGTATCTGCTAATTGCTCTGCATCAAAGCCTACATCCACTAGAATTTCCTTATTCATATCAGTCGCCATTGCAACAACTACTTCATCCACACCTTCAACTTCCTTTAACTTAGAGGACATGGACATAAGCGTAACTGAATCATAATACACTTTTCTTCTGATTTCTAGTTTTTCGAACATAAGATTCCTCCTTTTCTTTTTATATTCTACATATTATAACTACCCTTGATTTGATGACTAAAAACACTTATACCTGTAAGGATACCCACTGAGATATCAATACCTGATGTACTACCAAAGTTTAGAATCTCATTGTAGATATCTGCCATGTCATCAAAATTATTATGAATAACAGCATTTAAGAATCGATAAAACACCTCATTTCCTTCTCCATTGAAGTAGGTATCGACCATTTGTCTACTGATATCAGACATCTTGCAACTTAAATCTAATGCCCTCTTACGCAAATCTATGACACAAGAATTATCAGGTAACAAATTTGAGATTGCAAAATAGAATCCACATAAAAAGTCATCACCCGATGGTGTCAACCCATATCCAAGACCTACCAGCCTTTCAACTGGTGCAAGTTCGCCATTTACCCATCCATTGACGAATTCCTCAATTCTAATGGCCAATGCGTGTTCTATGCTATCTTTAGTTATAGAAAGGTTATATCCTAGCTTTTTTCTATACCAAATTGAAGCACCACTTAAATCAATATGTTCAAAAAAAAACTTATTTGCTCTTCTTAATCCATCAACTAGATCAGATTGACATATATTGGATGTGTCAATGCTGGAACATTTCCATTGTTTGCCCTTGCTTAAATCAATAATTATCCTATCATCTATGGATATATAGGAATTAAAAAAGGATACAGTATTTCCTGATGATATTTTTAATGTGATAAAGTCTACTGACTCCACTAACTGTATCGCTTTTGGTGCACATGCTATATCTGAGCTTAAAATAGAATACAAATTATCTTCAACAACAACATTAAGCACACGGTGATAACAACTATGTACATTTCCCTTATTAAACTTTAAACATTTAGAAAATGACTCATGTATATATTGTACAGATAAGATAATCATATCTAGCTCCTTCCATACTCAATTCTATCACCACCTATATTTTCATAACAATGTATTAAAAAGACAAAAATATATCACTATATTGGTTCTTTTAGACATAAGTGATTATTTAATATTTCTATAATGGCTAATATTTTATTGATTGGTTCATGTCTGGATTGTTGTAAACTTGCATATTGCATGATATAATTAGGATTACAAGATAATATTACAAAAAATACATCTCTTGGGGGCTTTTGTCTTGATAACACTAAGTGAAATTATAAACAAGAACATTCTAGATAATTGTACTATTCTTACAGGGGCTAATAATCTTTCCAATATTGTAACAAGTGTATCAGTCCTTGAAACACCAGATTATGAGAATTATATTATTGAAAATACTCTGATATTGACCACCCTATATCCAATAAAAAATGATATGGCTCTATTTGAGAGATTATTGACTTCATTAGCAAAGAAAAAGGTAAGTGGCTTAGCAATAAAACTTCATAGATATGTGGACAATATTCCTGTAAATATATTAGAATTAGCTAACGACTTAGATTTCCCTATCATATCCTTAGATAAGGATGTTAACTTCTCAGTATTATTTCATGAGATTCTAAATGAAATAGAATACAATGAGTATAAACAGATTAATCTTGAAGATATGTATGTAAAAGTTCTTTCTGATGTTTATAAGCACCCCTCTTCAGAACAGCTTGTTAAGAGTTTTAAAAGTATAGATGGCTTTGAAATTCTCATATATAACCCAGTAAATAGAAAAATACATTGCTCTTCTGAAGAATTAAAAAAATTATATAAGGAATTCTCCAAAGCCAGAAGTACATTACTTCATATAGGTAATCGTGTACTTTTTACTGAGGATATTTATTATGGTAATCAGTATATTTACAAACTATTATTACTATGTGAAAAAGAAAAACAACATTTACTATATAACATAGCATCCATATATAAAATGCTAATAGTTTTTGTCTATCAGTATAAACAGGATCTATATTCAAAACAAGATAGGTTTTTACTGAACTTCATCTCAAATATCACAACCCAATACAATACAAATCGTGACCTTATCGAGGCAGGTTTGGCTTTTGACTTAAATATCAAATTCCCAATTGCAATTGTTTTAGTATCCTCATCTTTACCTCAACCAATACAAAAAAGCTTTTCTATTTCAATAAAGGACTGTATAATACGAAACTTTACCATGAAAGAGAATGAGGTCAGCTGTACACCAATTGACAACATGACTCTTATCATTGCCAATGTTACTAAGAAATCTAATATTAAAAATATGATAGATAA
Organism: uncultured Tissierella sp.; assembly: GCA_964652285.1. Lineage (GTDB taxonomy): Bacteria > Bacillota > Clostridia > Tissierellales > Tissierellaceae > JAAYTL01. The sequence goes on along the minus strand of CAZZCQ010000003.1, from coordinate 7,708 downwards.
ACTATATGAGGAATTTCAGGAATACCGTGATAAAAAAACCACATTGAAGATTGCATACTCCAATCAAATTGACCTAGCAACTAGCATACCTACAGTATATTCATCTTTGTCTGATACCATCAGACAGCAACAAGAAGGCATATTACGTTTCGATATTGTATGTGAAACAGAAATTCAATTACTCTCTTTAGTCAAAAAACTCAATTACAACGATATTAAGGATTTTTATTATCCTCTAATAGAAGATCTAATAGATTATGACAATAAAAATAATACTTCTTTGATTATCACTCTCTATACCTATTTTGAATGTCAGTTTAATAAGAAAGAGTGTGCAAAAAAGCTCTTCATACATATCAACACACTTAAATATAGACTTTCCCGTATTATTGAATTGGGTTATGATGTAGATAATTTAGACAATAGTTATCTCAGTCTTTATCTAGCCCTTTACATATATTTATATATACCATCTAATTGACAAATCTTACATAACAAGTCATCATTCTACATATTATGACAAAAAAATTTTAACTATGATATATTTAGACACAAACGAGGCACTTCAAATTGAAGTGCCTCAGAATATTAAATGCTTTTATTTAAGTCCTGATTCTATAATCCTTAACAATACTATTACCCAAAAAATAGCTTGTTAATCGAATATTTCAGGTCTGACTTCATCAAAAATGAACTATCTCTTAGAATATTTAGTGTTATAGCCTGGGTTGATATCAGGTCTATAGTCATTAGGATAATTGATATCTGTTTTTACATCCATGACGATTTCTTTTAAGTTCTTAAATACCTCATAAGGATTCTTTATTCCATAAAGTCTATTTCCCATTCTTCTACTAGAATTTTTCCCTGTATTTACAATATACTCATCTATTTTAATAGTACCTAAGCCAAGGAAGTTTTCAATTGGGTTTACATTGACCTCTATGTTTTCAATATTATAAAAATCTTTAATCTTATAATCAATCCCCATAAAGCCAGTTTTAGTGATAACCCTCTTATCAGTGTAGGCCATAAATGTATTTCTATATACAAATATGAGCCTAATCATATTGCCAATTCCCAGCCAAAATGGCATCATATGAATTAACATAAATATTGAAAAAAATCCAGTAAAGCCTATACCTCCATCAAAAGCTCTAAATCCCGTAATAAAAAACATATCAAAAGCACCCCATGCTAGGCCAAACAAAAATAATGGTATCCCAGACATGATATGTATCATAAGATGAGGCTTGTCTGACCAAAGAATTCTTTCGCCACTATCCAATATATCATTAAACTCATACTCGTACATAATATCAACTCCTTAGAATAATGATTAATCATATGCATATATCAACATGCTTCTTTGATACTTATTTTAAAATCTTAATTACTTCTTTATCATTTAGGTGTTTAAGTAAAGATAATGTAATAGGTAAGCCAAACAAACCTATAACTCCAAATAAATTGGCTCCAACAAATATACCTATTAAAGTTACAACAGGATGTAAACCAAGTTGGCTACCAACAATCTTAGGCTCTATAATATTTCTAACAACTGTAACAATGATATAGATTAAAAGTAATCCTAGCCCCATCTGAAGATTTCCTTGAATCAATTTAATAATGGCCCATGGAATCATTATTCCACCTGTTCCTAGGACTGGCAAGATGTCAAATATTGCAATCAAAAATGCTACAAATACTGGATTTCGTATATTTAAAATAGAGAGTCCTATGGATAATTCAATAAAGGTAATAAACATAATCAACCCATATGATCGGATTACTACAAAAACCGTATTTACCATATAATCCTTTATAGTTACAATAACCTCATTTCCTCTTTCAGAAAACTGTCTTTTTATAAATGATGATAGTTTATCAAAATCAATTGCTATAAAGAATGTTGAAATAATCATCAGTAAAACTTTAACCAATAATGCAGGTAATGAAGATGCAATATTAGACAAAGAACCCAAAAGTGAAAATGAAAAATTTGTTATTATCTCTCCTATGGATCTTAAAAACTGGTTAAAGCCTTGACTAAGAGCATCAACAACAGCTGGGTCTATATTGTAAACTGTCTTCTCAATACCAGCATAAGTGGTTATTAGAAATGGAACTAATTGATTCTCATAAAATGATGGGATTAGCTTAACCATTTTAGTAAGCAAGGAGATTAGTTTTATACCAAGCAAAGAAACAATAAGACCTGCTATAATATAAAAAATCAAGACCAGGAAAAATGATACAATCTTATATGGTAATTTTGTAGATAAGGAGATTGCTTTGGCTGGCTTCTTAAGTAAATATGCTATTAGGAATGCAAAGATAAAGGGACCCAATAAAGAAACCCCATACCTTATTATTATATAAATCATAAATACTATCAAAAAGAAATAAAGTGCATTAATGATGAATTGCTTTTTCTTGTTATATTGAGATTCCATCATGTCCTCCAATTCAAATCATTTGAATTATTCTAAGGTATATCTACTATCCTTTTCTCTTAGATTATATACTAATTACTATTTCTTAGATAGATAAATTATTTTAATCTAACCTATTCAAACAACCCCTCTGTATTTTTTATAAATTAAATATCGATTTCAAGCAATATAGGTGTATGATCTTGCCTTGGTCCTGAATCAATCACTTCAGATTTTATAACATTGTCCGCAATACGATTACTCACCAGCCAATAGTCAATTCTCCAGCCTGAATTATTAATTTTACTTGTTCTAGCACGCTGGGCCCACCAAGTATAGATATCTTTTACATCACCATGAAGATATCGAAAGGTATCTGTAAATCCCTTTTCCAATAGATTCGTAAAACCTTGGCGTTCCTCAACAGTAAAGCCAGCTGAATTACGATTATTATTAGGGTGGGCTAAATCTATTTCTTTATGCGCTACATTGAAATCCCCTGTCGCAATAACATACTTTTCTGCATCCAAATCAACTAAATAATCAGCATATCTTGTATCCCAAATTTGTCGCTCTTTTAGGCGATTCAGACCATCCCCTGCATTTGGGGTATAAACTTGCGTCAAATAGAAATCTTCAAACTCTAATGTGATGATTCTGCCTTCTGCATCCATGGTGTCTGGTGCTCCAATTATGGGAAATGTAACTGTTGGATTCAGATGATTTTTATACAAAAACATGGTACCTGCATAACCCTTGCGGGCTGGTTCCACTGAAGAATTCCAAACAATATTATAATCAGGAAACTTGTCCCTTAAAACAGCTAGATGCTTTTTGGTTGGACCATCACTTGCTAATTTCGTTTCCTGTAAGGCGACGACCTCTGGATTATATTCAATAATCGTGTTTAGCACATCTTTGGATAGCAAAGCACGTGCTGAATCACTTGTTAATGCCGCATTCAATGAATCAATATTCCATGATATAAACTTCAATGTTCTCCTCCTTCTATTGTTTTTCGTTTTGATTCCAAGATTCCTCGCAGGCTCGGAATGACACCCTCTTTTGTTTACACTTCTTTCCCATGATCTTGTCTTCTTTCAGATAATCATACCACATTTTTACAATAGGTTCCATTTTTATCATTCTTCTCACCTTGTTAAGTATGCATCACCATTAATATAAAAAATTGGTTGAGATACTTCTACCCAACCAATTAATATAGTCGATTTTAATCTACATCGTCCTTAGGAAATTCAAGTTCATGCTCTACTTCAATAATTATAACCTTGTCATCCTCTAAAAGTAATGTGTCTCCAATTGGTACAATAATATCACTATCTTTCCGTTGAATCATAACAATAAGTCGAGAAGATGCTAAATCTAGATCCTTAATATACTGATTTGCCCATTTATGCCCCTTTGGAATAGTAAATTCAATAAGATCATGGCCACTTTCATCAAAGTGAATTTCCCCACCTAGGACTATTAAATCATTCTCTTCTATAGTCACATGTCCTCTAGGTACAATAGTTTTTCCATCACGCTCAATCTTTGCTACTATGTAATCAAATGTCAAATTCAAATCCTTTACCTGCCTACCAACCAATCTACTATCAGGGTGAATCCTTGTTTCCAAGAATCCAATTTCTCGCTTATTTTGATAATAGTTAAATGTTTGTAAAACCGTATCATTAGGGTCAAGCATATCCCACTTTCTTGCTGCAGGTGGCATTAAAGAGCCTTGAACCAAGGATGAGAGTACACATATACCAAACACGATATGATATATATCTACTGAAACAATCGCATCACTATTCACTGCCATAATTGCAAAAGCTATAGCGGCAGCACCTCTTATACCTGCTAATGAAATCATATTCAACTGATTACCCTTAAGTTTAAATGGTAGCATAAGACCATATACAGTTACTGGACGAGCTATGATAGTCATAAATACCATGATAGCAAGCACCATTGGGAAGGTAGAAATAAAATCCGATAAATTGGACAACAATCCTAAGATAAAAAATAGCCCAATCTGCATAATCTCAGTAAATCCATCAAAGAAAAAAACGATGTCGCGTTTGCCTTTAAATTCCATATTGCCAAGATAAATTCCTAGTATATATAGAGCTAAATATCCATTTCCCCCTAAAAGACCTGTTGCATCATAAGTAATAAGCATAGCAGCGGCCATAAATACAGCATAAAGTCCATCCGCTCCAAGTGGAAGAATTTTAAGCAATTTCCCAGTAACAAGTGCTAAGATAAAACCCATAAGGATTCCAAGCACTACCTGAGAAAGAATGAGAATTGGGACAGAAACATCTAAGCCCACTATAACTGATAAGAAGACCATAGTCATTGTATATGCTGTAGGGTCATTGGAACCACTTTCAAGTTCAAGTAGTGATGCTGTATTGTATTTTAGGTTCAAGTTTTTTGAACGCAGAATATTTGAAACACTAGCATAATCAGTTGAACCAACAATAGAACCGATAAGCATACCTTCTAATAATTTAAAACCTAAAACATAATGACAAAACAAACCTGTGAGTAATGCCGTGGCTACAACACCTAAAGAACTCAGTATAATAGCTTCTTTTGCAACAGGCTTAGCCATCCTCCAGTTTGTTCCAAATCCACCATAAAACATGATAACCATCAATGCCACTGTAGCGAAGTTATCAGCAAATTCAAAATCCTTAAAATCAAAACCTATTGCACCAAAAACCATTCCAAGCACTATAAATAACAATAGAGCTGGTATTCCGTGTTTATTGGAGAAACGGATGGCAAAAAGTGCAAGAATTAAAATAATACCTGTGATTAAATAGTGCATATATACTCCTTTCCGATAAGATATATTGAAGAAAAACTTGAGGAGATTCTCAATTATAAATTTATTTCTCAAATATCTATTTTTGTTTCAATTACTATTTTATCATAAGTATATTAATATTCAATGATTCTTAATAACTATGCAGTTCTAAAAAGATATCAACTAGTCTGGGATCAAATTGCTTCCCAGAATTGTTCCTCAATTCATCCAAGGTCTCCCCAACAGGCATCTTTTTCCTATAAGGCCTGTCATTTACCATTGCTTCGTAGGCATCAACTATGGAAAAAATCCTTACCACAATTGGTATCTCTTCCCCCTTCAAAAATCCCGGATAACCTGTACCATCCCATCTCTCATGATGAAATAATACCAAATCCTTTATTGATAGGTTTCTCTTGTTTTCTTTTTGCTGCGGGGTACACGACTTTTAAACATGGTTATGACAAGTGATGCAAGGACGGATGAAGTCATCCAGAAGAATACAATCCAGTAAACTATCCCCTGTTTAAAATTGCTGTCTGTCCACAGGCCTCCTGGTGGAAATCTAAAGACCATTTGATGTAAATCATTGGTAAGTACAAAGCCAATTAATATAATTGCTGGTATATAGATAAACTTAGTCCATTCAGGAAGTCTATAGTCCTCTAATTTACCAAGGGAGAGAGCGACAAATAGGCTCATAAGAGGAATTAGAGTCATGGGAATATAATAGGCATACCAGAGCCAACGCTCTAGGGCAGAATCTTTTTCAGTATAGATAAATTTGATGGTACGAATCAAAAACCAAAAGAGCATCAGGGCTACAATGGTTATGAGAAACTTAAGGGTTTGCTTTTGAATGATGCGCCTTTTGATGGATAGGCCCCATGTGATAAATAAGGCAAAATAAATAAGGGCATATGTTAGACTGATATTTAAGTAGGTAATTGAAAATGATTTTGAAGAGACAATCGAATTCCTTTTATCTTTGTTTTAGATTTCATCAATAGCTATATTCACATCTGCAAATTTAGCCTCATCAAGAGGTTGGTTTCTAGTTAACAATTTCTCTATGTCTTTTCTTTCCTCAAATTTATTGGCAAAAAGGATAGCAAGAGGATAATTATTATTATCAAGATAAGCAAGAGCAAATCTTTTTTCATTTAAAGAACCCCTAATAAAAATTCTATCCCAAGTTCTTGCATGTCCTAGATATTCAAAGGTTTCATCATATTGATCTGTCCAAAAATATGGATTTACCTTATATTCATTGCTCTTTTCATTTAAAATATTTTTAGCAATTGAAATCCCTTGACTCCAAGCAGTTTCCCAATGTTCTATGTGAATTAAGCCATTTTTATAAGGCCATTTAACAATATCTCCACCTGCATAAATATTTTCTAGGGAACTTTCTCCATATTTATTAACAATAATACCTTGATCTATATCTAGTGAATCAACTTCAAAAGATAAATTCGGCTCAACTCCTACTGCAACTAAAACCATATCGGCTTTAATACTTTTACCACTTTTCGTTAGTAAAGAAGTTATATTTCCTTTATCATCCTTAATAAATTCTTCTGTTTCTTCATTAAAAATAAAGTTTACACCATGTGATTGGTGCATTTTTGTGAAATATTCAGATACTTGTTCACCAAGAATCTTTTCAAGAGGTTTTCCAGATCTTACTAGTAGTGAAACCTTTTTACCTAACTGGGTAAAGGTTGCCGCTAACTCTAATCCAATGAACCCCGTTCCAATTATTGCAACATTCTCTATATCCTTTGCCCATTGTTTAATCTTCTTTGCATCATTAAATTCGCGAAGGTAAAAAATCCCTTTAGCATCATCACCCGGTAATTTTAACTCGCGCAATTTCGAACCTGTTGCAATGATTAAATGGTCATAAGGAATCGTTTCATTAAGATGGGTTGTTATAGTTTGATCTTGAGAATTAATATAATCTACCTTTGTATTTAATTTCAAGTTAATATTATGTTTTTCATAGTAGTCCTTAGCCTTTAAAAGAGGGGGCTCCATATCATCCGTATCCAACATCCATTCTTTTGAAAGAGGATATGTGTTATAAGGATATGTATCCTTTTTATCAATGATGGTTATATGTCCATTGAAATTGTTTTTAACTAATTCATTCATTGCATAAATTCCTGTAATAGATGCACCAATTATAACTACTTTATCCTTCATCTTATTTCACACTCCTTGGATTAACTTACATTATATATACCTATACCCATCTTTATATTCTTTTCCCAATCCTCAATAATGATTCCTTAAACTTTATTCGATTAATTATCAGCAAAAATGGGAAGGCTTGAAAGACTGCAGCAAATACAGCCAGAATTTCCGTTGTCATTAAATCTCTCCTAAAAATTAATTGGAATAATAAATCAAGGAGTCATACAGTCTTTACAATATCCAAATATCT
>CAZZCQ010000002.1:0-16310 GCA_964652285.1 uncultured Tissierella sp. | reverse complement strand
TTTTTAATAATTATTCAACTGATTCAAGGAATATGATAAATAAAAAGATAATGCATAAGCATTATCAATATTTTATATTCTTAAACTACTTTTATATTGGATTTTCTCTCCTAAAATTATGACCAAAATTGATGCTGCCATAATAGAATATATGTAGTCTTTATTCCTTGAATTTATCGCTATAATAAATTCAAACGGAACTATTCTATCTCCAGGCATGGATACAATATAACGTTGAAGGCACAGATTTGCTTCTATAATTTGTTCAATTACATAACTAGATATTGTCATTGTAGCTTTCTTATTGAAGCCATACGTAATAAATATCCCCTCTAAAGTATCTAAAGATAGATTGTTTAAAATATACCTATCTGAGTTAACAATGTAATAATCACAATGAGTGAATTGATATTGAAAGATATCCTCACTAAAATTAGGATTAATCACATTTACAATTAGAAATTTGAAATCTATATCATAGTTTATAAATATCTCTAACTCTCTAACCTTCATTGAGATCATAATCATAATGGTATTCTCCTTATAGAGGAATACCACATTATTTTTGGTATTAGAATAAATTAATTCATAATCAAAAGTCTTTAACATTTCTTTAAGGATGTCAATGGTATAAGGTCTCTCTTCAATTATACCTATAAATATTAAATTTTTTTTGCCCACAATATCCCCTCAATATTAATCCAAAGGTATTTGTCTTCCGCTATTATCCATTGTGAAATTGTCATAGTATATCAACTCAGATACAGGAACAATTTCAAACCCATTTTCAAGCAATCTTTCAATGACAAGAGGTAAATATTCACTAATATAATCCGCATTGTTATGGAACAATACTATTGAGCCATCAGTTACATTTCTAACTACAGTATCTACAACAGGTACAACACCAAGATTTTTCCAATCTAAAGAATCAATGTCCCATTGGATTGCATAATAGCCATTCTCCCTACATGTCTGTATCAATAAATCATTATAGTCTCCAAAAGGAGGCCTAAACAAAAATGGCTTTTTGTCAATTAATTCATAAATTCTCTTACCAGTGTCATTCAGTTCTTGCTCTATCTGCGCTTTCGACAAGGTACTCATATTTGGATGGGTTGCTGAATGATTTCCAATCTCATGGCCTCTTTCATGAATCTCAATTACTTGGTGCGGATACTTATCAACCCAAAATTTAACAAGAAAAAAAGTAGATTTTATATTGTATTTATCTAGTGTATCCAGTATATCCCGTGTATATTCATCGCCATATGCAGCATCAAATGTTATAGCAATTTTTTTATCATCTCTTTTAACACTATAAATTGGCAATTCCTTTGTTGGAGAAAATACATTTTTTAAATTAAAATCCTTGTTTTTATTAATTATTAAAATAGATATTGTCAATAATATTAACACCATTATTATTCTATATACTATATAGTAAGATTCTCTCCTTTTCATCAAATCTACTCCTTTCTACTTAATACATAATTATTCTTTTAATTTTAAATTATTACTTTTTGCTTGATTACAGGTAAAAATAAAGACTCTCTCATTTAATGAATTTTATTAACTTAGTGGAAAACTTAAACAAATCAATAATTAATTACCAGCATATTAATTTATGTCAAGGTTATATTAATAGTAGGCAATAAAAATTTTTAAAGGAGGTTAGAAAATGGCTACAAACAACAGTAGTAATAAAATAGTTGTTCCAGAAGCAAGAGCAGCTCTTAATCAAATGAAACTAGAAATAGCCAATGAATTAGGACTCCAAAATTATGAAGGTATAGACAAAGGAAATCTTTCTTCAAGACAAAATGGCTATGTTGGTGGATATATGACAAAGAGATTAGTAGAAAGTGCTCAAAGACAATTAGCAGGAAAAGCATAGCACATAGATAAGCGGAGAGAATATTCATATGAATATTCCTCCGCTTCTTTTATAGATATCACTCTAATTAACTTTGTTATTTCATCTCCTAATGCTATAATTAAACTATAAAATTACTAAGAAGGTGTTTATATGTTTAGTACAAATAATGAAGATCTAATTCAGAAAAAAATCTTATTACTGTATATTCTTGATACATCTCCATATCCCTTAAACAAATACGAGATTACCGAATTGATATTAGAGAAAAACTATTTAAATTTTTTTTCAATCCAACAATATTTAAGTGAATTAGTCAATTCTGGTTTTATTGAAATAATTAATATTGACGAAAAAGAGCAAATTAAATTACTAGAAAAGGGACTTATTGCACTAAAGCACTTCGATAATAAGATACCTGACACCATAAGAATGGATTTAGATACCGAATTCAATTATCAAAAAACGCAGAAAAAAAAAGAGACCCAAGTCTTATCAGAGTACTTTCAAAGAGAAAATGGGCAATTCACTGTTAATCTAAAATTGGTAGAAAACAATGATAATCTATTTAGTCTATACCTAACAGTTGCTTCTAAAGAACAAGCTGAATTAATCAGCAATTCCTGGAAAGAAAATACGAATTTAATCTATTCAAAAACTATAAAACTATTAACAGAGTAAATCAAGTTAAAAGAATATCATGAGGCTCTTTACCTACTGTTATTCTTTTTTTTATTTGATTTTCATCTATATTAATCAATATAATCTGATTATTGACCATATCATTTAAGTAAAGATAGTTTAAGTCGTAGTTTAGGAAATTTGTCAACCCACCTACATATAATTTTTTTTGATTCCTGTCAGCTCTGTAATCAAACTTATATAACCAACTATTCTCTGAATCAACCATATAAAAGCAATTCATTTCATTTGCTTTAATGAAATCAAAATATATACCATCAATTATCTTTGTCCATATAGGTTTATTTAACTCTATATCCAAAGAATACAAGATACTGTTTCTAAGTGAGTGATTATTTGCAAATCCTAACACATAAATTACTCCCGATTCAACCTTTATTCTAAAGGGCATAAATGTCAACTTTATTTCTTCAATACTCCCATTTTCATAATCTATAATGCTTATGCTATGACTATTTAGATTTGTTATATATACCTTTCCACTTCTTTCATCAATCACAAAATCAGTAGGTTTCTCTCCCACATATATACTTTCTATTATATCTAGACTATTTCTATCAATAATGGATAAGGAATTTGAATCTATGTTAACAACATAAATCTTATTCCCAAAAGCTTTTATACGAATAGGGCAACGCCCTAGACTTACTTCATTCAATAGTTTTAGTTCTTCCATATCTACTTTATAAAGGGTGTCCTTATCAGAATTGAGGATTAATAAATTATGCTCCCCTTCAAGAATAGATCTAGTAGCACCAGTAGTGCCAGAAATCATTCCCTTTAAGTCTATAGTGGTTACTTCTGACATATCTTCTTTATTTATTATGCTTAGAGAATTATCCCCATAATTGGTCACAATAATTTTATTTGATTGCAATTTCACACCCCCTCATATATATAACAATTTATGCAATAATCGTGTAAGGGTGAATAATATAATAACCTCCTATAGAAAATCTATAAGAGGTTCATCAGGGTTCTTACCTTACCTACTAGATATAGAGAACCACTAAACAAAATTAAATCCTTCTCATCTGCTAAACTAAAGACTTGATCAACAGCTTCTTTTATATCCTTTTTTATATATACATTTCTATTATACTTCTTTATTTTCTCAGCCAGCATCTCTGCACCAAGTTTCCTGGATATGTCTACTTCAGTCGCTACTACAACATCTGCTAATGGGACTAGCTTTTCAATCATATGATCCACATCTTTGTCCTTAAGTATACCTATACCTAAAATCAATTTATCATATGTGAATAGTTCCAGCGCCTTAATCAAATGATCTATACCTTGTACATTATGGGCTCCATCTATTAGAAATGTTGGATTTCTTCTGAGAATCTCTAAGCGACCCTTCCATTTTGTGTCCTTAATCCCTTTATATATAGACTCATTAGAAATCTGAATTAAACCTTTATCTCTTAATACTAACAAAGTAGTAATAGCTAATGCAGCATTATAAATCTGATACTCTCCAATCAATGAAGTCTCAATAAATTTTAGATATTCTTCTTTAAATCTATAATTAAATGAATTTCCCATATATGACTCATTGATAACTTCGATATTCGAATTATAGCTTATAAAAAGTTCAGCCATATTAGCCTTAGCTACTTCCCTAATCACATCAGATGCTTCTTCATCCTGCTCATAGAAAATTACAATACCATCTTTCTTGATGATGCCAGCTTTTTCATAAGCTATCTTCCCTAGAGTATCTCCCAATTCTTTTATATGGTCATAATCAATACTGGTAATAACAGATGCTAATGACTTGTCTATCGCGTTAGTAGAATCAAATCTTCCTCCAAGACCAACTTCCGATACAACATAATCCACATTCTCTTCTTTAAAATAAACAAATCCTATAGCAGTTCCAATTTCAAATGTAGTAGGATGTTCCATCCCTGATTCTACCATCTTGTCACAAGCTACTTTTACACTAGCAGTTATTCTTCCTAAAACTTCATCTGGTATATCTATACCATTTATTTTTATTCTCTCATTAAATCTCTCTAAGAAAGGTGAGGTATACAATCCAACATCATAGCCTGCACACTCAATACAAGAAGCTATATAAGATGATACTGAGCCTTTCCCATTTGTACCAGCAACATGAATGAATTTTAATTGATCCTGTGGGTTGCCTAATAACTCCAACAATTTTCTCGTAGTTCTCAGTCCCAGTTTTGAACCAAATCTAGCCTTGTCCTCTATATAAGCTAAAGCATCAATATATTCCATAGAATAACACCTTATTTACTATTTTTTAGACTTTCTAGTCTTTCTAAAACCTTATCCATCATTTCTTCATACATTACTTGTTTGTCTTTTTCCGCATTTACAACATCTTCTGGAGCATTAGAGATGAATCCTTGATTTGATAATTGCCCTCTCACTCTCTTTAATTCTCCTTCTAGTTTTACTCTTTCTCTTTCTAACCTTTCTATTTCTTTATCATAATCAATTAATTCCTTTAAAGGTAAATATGCTTCAACCTTATCTAATACCACAGATATATATTCCCCATCAAGTCCATCATTATTATCAACCACTTGAACATCATCAGCACTGGCAAGATTTAAATAATATCTTTTGGAATCCATTATAATATTCTTAATTTCTTCACTTTCTGCAACAAAAATTATACTCGCTTTCTTTGAAGGAGCAATATTCATTTCAGCTCTAGCATTCCTTATGGATTTGATGGATGTCTTCACTAATTCTATGGATTCCTCTGCTTGAGTGAATCTATGTTTATCATAGTATTGTGGCCATTTACTAACAATCAAAGCCCCCTCATTATTTGGTAGATGTTGCCAAATCTCTTCAGTAATAAAAGGCATAAATGGATGAAGCAATTTATTTATATCCTTTAACACATAAATAAGAACCCTCTGAGCCAGATGATTGCTTTCTATATCGTCTCCATATAATCTTGATTTAACCATTTCAATATACCAATCACAATACTCATCCCAAACAAAATCATATATTCTTTGGGCTGCTAATCCTATTTCATATCTTTCAAGATTTTCAGTAGTACCCTTTATTACATCGTTTAATCTTGATATGATCCATTTATCTTCTTGCTCTAAGTCTTTCAAGTCAAATTTATCTGCCACTACCTCTTCATCAAGATTCATCAGTACAAATCTAGTAGCATTCCATAATTTATTTGCAAAGTTCCTATTTGCTTCCACCTTTTCAATATAGAATCTCATATCGTTACCAGGAGAATTCCCTGTCACTAGCGTATATCTTAGTGCATCTGCACCATATATATCTATAATCTCCAATGGATCTATACCATTACCCAATGATTTGCTCATCTTTCTGCCTTGGCTATCCTTGATAAGTCCAGTGAGAAAAACATCTGTAAAAGGTAGTTCACCCATTAATTCTATGCTTGAAAATACCATCCTGGCTACCCAGAAGAAAATTATATCATATCCTGTCACCAAGACATCAGTTGGGAAAAAGTATTTAAGGTCTGGAGTCTCCTCAGGCCAACCTAGAGTTGAAAATGGCCATAAAGCAGATGAAAACCAAGTATCAAGTGTATCTGAGTCCTGAGTAAAGCTACTTCCTGAACACTTACCACAACTCTCAGGAGCAGTTCTTGATACCACTATCTCTCCGCATTCGTCACAATAATAAACGGGCAATCTATGGCCCCACCATAATTGTCTAGAAATACACCAATCTCTTATGTTCTCTAACCAATTGACATAAATCTTTCCAAATCTTTCTGGAATAAACCTTAGTTCTCCATTGTAATAAACATCTAATGCTGGTTTTGCTAATGGCTTCATTTTAACAAACCATTGCTTTGAGATGATAGATTCAATTATGGTATTGCATCTTTCACAATGTCCTACTGCATTATCATGCTCTTTAACTTGACTTAAAAATCCATTTGACTCTAAATCATCTACGATTCTTTTCCTAGCTTCGAATCTTTCTAGCCCTTCATATTCTCCGCCATTTGAGTTGATATAGCCCTTCTCATCGATTACAACACATTGTCCGAGATTGAATCTCTCTCCGACCTCATAATCATTTGGGTCATGGGATGGTGTAATCTTAACAGCACCTGAACCAAATTCCATATCAACATAATCATCAGCTATTATTGGTATCTCCCTATCCACCAGCGGCAATATGAGAGTTTTACCTACTAAGTCCTTATATCTATCATCCTTTGGATGTACCGCAACTGCCAAATCTCCTAAAATTGTCTCGGGTCTTGTAGTAGCTATTGTTATGTATTCATCACTATCCTTTATAGGATAATTAACATACCAAATGTAACCATGACTTTCCTCATGAACAACCTCTATATCTGATATGGCTGTTGAACAGTCTGGACACCAGTTTATAATTCTATCACCTCTATAGATTAGGCCTTTTTCGTAGAATCTAATAAACACTTCTTCAACAGCCTTGTTCATATCCTCATCAAGGGTAAATCTATCCCTGCTCCAATCGCATGAAACACCAAGCTTTTTAAGTTGGTTCTTGATAGTGCCACCATATAGTTCAGTCCATTCCCAAGCTTCTCTTAGGAATCCTTCTCTGCCAATCTCTTCCTTTGTCTTCCCTTCTTTATTTATCTTGTTCACAACCCTGGATTCAGTTGATATGCTTGCATGATCGGTGCCTGGTTGCCATAATACTTCATATCCTGACATCCTTTTCCACCTGATTAAAATATCCTGGATAGTATTGTTAAGAGCATGACCCATATGAAGATTACCAGTAACATTTGGTGGTGGCATTATAATTGTATATGGTTCTTTGTCTTTATTAACATGAGCTACAAAATAATCATTATTAAACCAATAGTCATATAATCTTTCTTCAAAATCCTTTGGATTATAGGTTTTTGGTAAATTTTCTAGCATAGTTCTCCTCCTATATTTTTATTTGTCAACTGACACATTTCTACTTTTGACTATATCTAAATATATCTTTAAATAATTTATTAAAGCAAGTATATTGAACACTAGAGTTACTAAAAATAATACCCTTGAAACATCAATGGGAAAACCAAAAACAATTGATAGGGTTGCTGCATAAAACAATACTGTTGCAGATTTCCCGTATTTATTTGAAGGCACTACTTGATTAATCTTGGAAAAATAAAGAACAGCTCCCCCAAGTACCATCAAGATTTCCTTTACACCTAAAACAATAAATATCCAATAGGGCAAAAGCTCTGAGAAAGCAAAGCTAACCAATACAGCAAAAGTCATCAATTTATCAGCTAAAGGATCTAGAACAGTACCTATTTTAGTCTGTAAGTTATGTTTTCTTGCAATATGCCCATCTAAAACATCTGAAATTCCCGCCAATATAAATACCAATCCAGCTATTAGTAATCTGTTCTCTAAGTTAGAAAAAAATACCCTTAAATAGATAGGTACCAATATTATTCTAAAAATAGTAATCATATTAGGTATGTTCATAGACACCCCCACTTTCCATTTTTATAGTAACCTTTAAATCAAAATAGAATACAATATCTTATAAATATATTATAACACTATATTATACAAGGAGTGATACGATGTCAAAGAAATTTAAGCTTATATCCCTTATATTAATCATGGTACTATTGGTTTCCATGACCCTAACAGCTTGTGATAAAAGTACAAACCAAAAGGTTAGATTGATGGAGGTAACTCACTCACTATTTTATACCCCACAATATGTAGCATTAACACAGGGTTTTTTTGAAGAAGAAGGATTGGAAGTGACATTAATTACTGGAGGCGGTGCTGATAAAGTAATGACCGCAATGCTTAGCGGGGAAGCAGAAATAGGCTTTATGGGGGCAGAAGCATCCATATATGTTTATAATGAAGGGCGAGACAATTATGCTGTAAACTTTGCCCAATTAACGCAAAGGGACGGAACATTCCTAGTTGGTAGAGAAAAAGATGATGATTTCAACTTTGACAAACTCAAAGGAAAAACAGTACTGGGAGGTAGAAAAGGTGGTATGCCTGAAATGACACTAGAATATGTGCTAAAATCAAATGGTTTAGTTCTTGATGAGGATGTGGTAGTTAGGACAGATGTTCAATTCGATGCTTTAGCTGGTGCATTCATCAGCGGTGAAGGAGACTATGTATCTTTATTTGAACCAGTAGCTAGCACACTTGAGAAAGAAGGTCAAGGATATATTGTAGCATCTATCGGTGGTGAAGGTGGATATATCCCATATACATGCTATTCAACTACTAAAGAATACATGGAAGAAAGTCCAGAAACAATTCAAAAATTTACCAATGCTCTATATAAAGGTATGGTCTGGGTACAAAATCATAATTTAGAGGAAATCGCAGAAGCTGTAAAACCACATTTCCCAGATGTAGAAGATGAAGTATTGGTTACATTAATAGACAGATATAGGGCACAAGATAGCTGGAAACCTGATTTAATTATTACTGAAGAAGGATTAGACCATCTAATGCACATAATGGAGTTAGCTGGAGAACTAGATAAAAGAGCAGATTATAACAAGATTGTAACTACAGATTTTGCTAAAGAGGCAATGAAAAATATTAAGTAAAGTATAGATGCTATTATACATAAGAGTTATAATAGCATCTTTTCTTATCTAGGTATAAATCCTATTTTTTTATATACCTTTCTTAGTGTCTTTATTGCAAGCTGATTAGCTTTTTCAGCTCCAGATTTATATACCTTTTCCAGATAATCCTTGTTATTTATAAGATCACTATGTCTTTCTTGAATAGGCCTTAACCCTTCAGCTACTATTTCTGCTAAATCCTTTTTGAATACTCCATATCCCTTCCCATCATATCTGGCAACTATTTCTTCAACATCTTCATTTGTAAAAGACGAATAGATATTTATAAGATTCTTTAAGCCAATCTGTTCATCATTATATGATACTACACCTTCAGAATCAGTGACTGCTCTCTTTATTTTTCTTCTAATTTTATCGGGACTATCTAACAATAGCAAATAAGCATCTTCGTTATCATCCGATTTGCTCATCTTGGATGTAGGATCATTTAAGCTCATTATTCTAGCTCCTTGCTCTTTTATCAAAGCTTCTGGAATCTTGAATGTCTCACTATATCTATTATTAAATCTTTCCGCTAAATCCCTACTCAATTCCAAATGCTGTCTTTGGTCTTCTCCAACTGGTACATAGTCCGTTTGATATAAAAGAATATCAGCTGCCATCAAAACAGGATAGGTAAATAGTCCTGAATTAATACTACTATCTTCTAATCGTCTTGATTTCTCCTTATATTGAGTCATCCTATTCAATTGCCCCATGTATGTTAGAGTGTTTAAAACCCAAGTCAATTCTGCATGGGCAGATACATGGGATTGTATAAATAGAGTTGTCTTGTCTGGATCTAAACCTGCAGCAATTAATAATGATAGAAGTTCCAATGTATTCTTTCTTAATACTCTTGCCTCCTGTGGAACGGTAATAGCATGCATATCAACTATACAATAAATGCATTCATAGCCATCTTCATTTTGGATGTCTACCCAATTTCTAATAGCTCCAATATAGTTCCCTATAGTCGGTTCACCAGATGGTTGAATCCCACTAAAAACAATATTTTTATCCATTAATATCCCTCCTAGTACAAAAAATATATAAACCCTTCATCTCTATATAAAGAGACGAAAGGTTATTCCGCGGTACCACTCTAATTGCATACGCCAACTCCAATCCTATAAGGTTGATTAACCCCATACCCTATGTATTCAGGTATGAACTCACAAGCCCATTCACCACAATAGTATCATTAGGCTCACACCAATCCTAATTCGCTTTAGACCTATGCTATGGTTACTATTCTTGCTCCCTGCTTAATATTATGTTCTTATTATACACTAAATAAGATAAAAGTAAATATTAATCTATCTACATACAGTTTTTTTTGTGTTAAATAAAAGCCTCAACCAAATTTCCATCCTTAAAAATATGTTTTATATTTTTCAATTCATTTATATCCTCTAAAGGGTTACCTTCTAGAACAATAAAATCTGCTATCTTCCCTTCTTCTATAATACCTATATTATCCAACTTACATGCATTTGCTGCTTTACTTGTCCCTGCTTTAATAGCATCAGCATTTGAGACCCCTAGCTCTGTTAGGAATACAATCTCATCTGGCATTCTTCCATGCATGCTATCGGTACCTACAGCATAATTTACTCCTGACTTAACAACTTTTATCCAGTTCTTTCTTGCTAATTCTCTCCCATATAAAAGCTTATCTCTTATTTCTTTATTAGCTACATCCTTTGCTCCAACACCTTTATCATCAAACAGAATAGTTGAAGTGATTGTAATCCATGCATCAGCTTTTATTAATTTATCTATCTGCTCTTCTGTGATGAGTGCTGCATGTTCAATACTCCTAACCCCAGCTTCAATACATAGGTCTATTCCCTTCCCACCATGGGCATGGGCCACAACATACTTATCTACCATTTCAGCTTCTCTAGTAGCCATTTTTATTTCTTCAAGGCTATAAGTGGAATTATTTAGGCTATTATTTGCTGTGCTTATACCTCCAGTAACAAAAATCTTTAGATGATCAGCACCCATAGCAAAATTCTCTCTTGCAACTTTTCTTACTTCTTCCGGTCCATCAGCAACGGTTAAAGCAACTCCATGTCCATTAGAAGCAACTATACCCTTCCCAGCTGTTAGGATATTTGGACCATTTATTATTTTTTCTTGGATTGCTTTCCTTATTTCAAAATCAATATAGTTTTCTTCAGCCATCACTCTCATAGTTGTAACACCAGACTTAAAATCCTCTTTGATATGAGAAATGCTTCTTAAAATATTCTTTGTTGCTGGCAATTTCATCTGTTCTATTTGATTTCCCAATTCAGGAACTATTGATAAATGAGTATGACAATCAATCAATCCAGGAATTATATAATAATCAGACATATCAATTATATCAATTCCATCATCTATCTTGCCATATTCCTCTTCTTTGGCAATACTTAAAATAATACCATCTTCGATCAAAAGACACATATTATGTAATAATTCATTTCCCTTTCCATCAAAGATTCCCCTTGCTTTAAAAAGCTGTTTCATATACTTATACCTCCCCTAATATCTATTATACCTATTAAGTTGAAAGAGTATATACTTGTATAGAAAATAGATACTTTATCATATGTAAACCTATATTTAATTCTAATTAATTAAAGGGGGAATGGGTTTACTAAAGTATCTATTTTTCTATTCTAAGATAGATATTTTATAGATTAATATATCTCAAAATGTGTTATCTCTCTTAGTTCAATTTTGGGCCTTTTTAAACAAAACTCTTTTGAGTATCCAATAGGTAATATTGCAATTGGTTCATGTGTATCAGGAAGATTCAGAACCTTTCTTAACTCGTCCTTCCTAAAACCACTTACATAGCAACTAGATAAGCCAAGTTCCATGACTCCAAGTAGCATATTTTGAACACAAGCCGAAGTATCTAAATATATTATTGTAGTTAGCGCATCTTCTCCATATCTATCATAGCTTCTCTTCTTATTGGCTATAACTGCAATGAAAACTGGAGCTTTTAGCATCCAATTTTGGGGCTTTCCATCTACACTATTGTTCCCAATATAAGTTGTATTCACAATTTCCTTTTTATTATCATCATCTCGCACTACAATAAATTCCCAAGGTTGTATATTCCCAGCTGAAGGCGCTGCATGTCCATATTCAAGTAATTTTTGTATTTGGTCATCTGAAACATCCTTATCCAAAAATGTTCGTATACTCCTTCTGTTAAATACAATGCTATCAAAGTCCATTTTTAACCTCCTTTACCTATAATTATTTCCATACCTTATCTAATACTCTAATGATATTTTTACCTAATACCTTTTCAATATCATTATCAGAATAATTTTCTTTTACCAAATATCTCAATATATTTTTAGAAGACTCAGTTGGATTTTCTAATCCTCTTATATATTCCACCTTTTTAAATTTATTCATAGCTTGAGTATTCTTAGTTGATAATTGTTTTGAAAACACATCATGAAGCCCTACATGGTCCCCATATAATGTATCTGGCCCAAAAGCTACATGATCAATACCAACTAAATCCACTATATATTTGAAATGCTCCATATATGAATCTATAGAATGCTCTGGATGGTTTTTTGTTATGGTTGTATGAGGAGCTGCCTCGATTCCAATTACTCCTCCTCTAGCTGCACAAGCTTTTATTACTTCATCAGGTGAAAGGCGTTTACTATCCCACAAAGCTCTTGCGCCTGTATGAGTAAGGAATATAGGATGCTCACTTTCACTTATTACATCCAAGCTTGTTTCATAACCAGTATGAGAGCAATCAATAGCCATCCCGACTTTGTTCATCCTTCTTACTGCCTGCCTACCAAAGTAGGTTAAACCTCCATCCTTATCCTCTTTAATACCTGAACCTAAAGCATTTGATTCGCTATATGTTATACCCATCAACCTCACACCAAATCCATATAGAATATCTATCCTATCTAATTCATTTTCTATAGGAGCAGAACCTTCAATGCTAGCTATCCATGCTATTTTCCCTTCTTTATGTGCTCTGTAAATATCAGCCACTCTTTCGCATCTGATAAGCATATCTTGATGAGCAATATCGCATAATCTCATACCCAAATCAAATAAGACCTCATCCCATTTCCAACCATTAGCAGATGTAATGGTGCATGTGCCATCAAGCATATTGTCAAAAACAGCATCATAATATGATTTAGATAAACCCTCATATGCGCAATGGTCTCTACCTACCCTTGTATATTCAAAGACCTCATTTAAATCTTCTGGTAGACAAGTAGGATGCTCATGTAAAGAAATAAATACACTGTCTTTAGCTAAGCTATGGACCCTTTCTTCTTCTTCTTGGTTTAATGGAACTAGATATTCCTCAACTCTATCTATTTGATTAGCCATCTTATATCTTTTAAAATCATCTTGATCTAGATATCCGTAAGCTTTATAATTATCATATTTCTTGTTTAATCCCATAACATACCTCTCAGTTATTTTATATATAAGTCATCTAAATTAGTTACTTTTCCGCTAGAAATTTTAACAGGTGTAGCAAAAGCTGTCTTAGAGTGCATTAAACCACTCCCAACTAATGCTTCAGCAACTTTAAGTCCAACCTTAGATGGATTGATTACTGGTACTCCAACGGCTTGCTCGACTTCCTCAGCCACATTCAAAAATCCCATGGACATACAACCAAGTACTAATGAATCTGCTCTATCTTCTTTGACTGCTCTTTTCCCTACTTCAATAATTTTTCTCATGGATTCTTCTCTATTTACCATCAACTCAAGAACTGGAATATTGACTGAAACTACAGAAGCTAGTTTTTCTAAAACCCCAGCTTTAAAAGCCAATTCACTACTACTAGCTATCATGCTGTCTTCAATAGTCACAACAGAAAATTTATGGCCTAACATTGCACCTACTATCATACTAGTTTGGCCAGGACCTACAACTAACATCTTTGAAGTAATTTCTCTCATTGCATCTAGTCCAGGATCACCTGCACAGCCTAGAATGGCAGCATCATAACCTTTTTTCTCCATTTCATATATCAATTTCGCAGTAGCAGGTATACTCAAATATTCTTCATACATGCTTTCAACAGATGCTGGTCCTTCAGTTGCACCTACTATATCTACTTCTGTACCAGGGAATGCCCATTCTCTTAGAAGTCCACCTCTTCTATTCCTTTCAGCTTCATCCATTAAACCAGGTACAACATAAACAATCCTCATTAGCTATCTCTCCTTGTATTTTTCTATGCCCAAACTTCCTTAAGTACTCTAAGGACATTTCCACCGATTACTTTCTCAATATCATCATCAGAGTATCCAGCTTTTACTAGATATCTTAATATGTTCTTAGATGCTTCAGTTGGATTTTCAATACCTTTCACATATTCAACTTCTTCAAATGAACTAGTATCTCCTTGAGTTCCTTTAGTTGATAAATGTGCTGCAAATGCATGATGTAAACCTACATGGTCTCCATATAATGTATCCGGTCCAAAAGCAACATGCTCTATTCCTACCAGATCTTTTATATATTCAAAGTGCTCCATATATGAATAAATGGAATGCTGAGGATTCTTCTTGGTAAGAGTTGTATGTGGTGCTGCTTCAATCCCAATAACTCCACCTTTAGCTGCGCAAGCTTTTAATACATCGTCTGGTGAAAGTCTCTTGCTATCCCATAATGCTTTAGCTCCAACATGAGTCATGAAGATTGGTTTTTTACTATAATTAATTACATCTTTTGTAGTCTCAATTCCAACATGAGAACAATCTATTGCCATACCTACCTTATTCATTCTTTCAACAGCTTGCCTACCGAAGTATGTCAAACCACCATCTCTATCTTCCTTTAATCCAGAGCCCAATGCATTTGATTCACTATAGGTTACACCAAGTACTCTTACTCCAAAACCATAGAGAATATCTATTCTGTCTAATTCATTTTCAATTGGAGCTGCTCCTTCTATTACAGGAACTAATGCTAGCTTCCCTTCTCTATGAGCTCTATATATATCATCAACCTTTTCACATCTGATAATAAAATCTTGATGAGCTAAGTCACATAATCTAATCCCTAGGTCATGAAGAACCTCTCCCCATTTCCATCCATTCTTAGAATAGATTGTACATGTCCCATCCATAAGATTATCAAAGACACAATCTAAATAACTTCTTGATAGTTCTTCATAAGCACATGGTTGTCTTCCTTCTCTATTGAAATCAAATACATCTCGTTCTAAATTCTTGGGAAATAGAACTGGATGCTCATGAATAGAAATAAATATCTTATCCTCAGCAAGTTGTAATACTCTTTTTTCCTGCTCTTCTGTAAGTTCTATTAAATATTCTGGAAATACCTTATCTCCATCACATAATTCAAATGCTCTATAATCAACTCCTGCTTCTAAGTATTGATATGCTTTATATCCTTTATATTGTTTGTTTAGTCCCATTTGATTTCCTCCTATATTATTGCATTACTGCTCAAGAGAGCAGTAATGCAATGCTTATATTACTTATTCATTTATATATACTTG
This sequence comes from uncultured Tissierella sp., assembly GCA_964652285.1. GTDB lineage: Bacteria > Bacillota > Clostridia > Tissierellales > Tissierellaceae > JAAYTL01. The sequence goes on along the minus strand of CAZZCQ010000002.1, from coordinate 581 downwards.
TGCTAGTGAACGTGGGTGTACAATACCTTCTAGAGTAGATGGTAGTACCATAAAACCTTCGAATTTACTATTGTATACAAAATTATTCTTCTTCACAACTAGTGGTATATCAGGTAAATCTTTTGCAGCCTCTTTCTGGAATATATCCATATTTGTCATGATATCTTCTTCAGCTACAGCTGACTTCATGTTATCCATAGCTTCATCAGCAACAGGATTACTCCATTGCATCCAATTCAATGCTGCATCAGTATAGAATAGTGTCGACATTGAAGATTCAACATCATCTATTGCTCCCCAAGTATTAATAGTCAATTGCCATTCTTGACGATTATATAACTTATCAGTTTGAAGGGACTTATCCATTGGTTGTGGTACAGCTTCTATCCCGATTGCCTTCAAATTTTCAGCAATAACCCTTGAGACTTTTTCATGAGTAGTAACTGAATTAGCAAACATCATCTCAAAGCTTAGTTCTTCGCCATTTGGTGCATTTACTATTCCATCATTGTTTGTATCCACATAACCAGCATCTGCTAATACCTTTTTAGCACCTTCTACATCATATGAAGGTAGGTCAT
>CAZZCQ010000001.1:0-23024 GCA_964652285.1 uncultured Tissierella sp. | reverse complement strand
GATATGTATAAACCAGAGGAAGAAAAACAATTTTTTATAACAAAATGGAGGCTAAAAAATGGGCAAAGGAAAGAATAATTTAATACCTAAGATTTTTTCTGTGATATTAGCCATTATTTTGTGGAGCTATGTAATAGGGAGAGATAATCCTGAATGGCCAAGAGAGTATAGGAATATAGATGTTCGGTTTACCAATGTTGAAACTTTGGATAGACAAAATCTAGTTGTTATGGATCCACAAGAAGTTAAGGTGAATGTAAGCGTAACTGGAAGAAAATCTGATATGGGTGATTTTACCGCAGATACTAATATAGTAGCAAGACTGGATTTAAGTGGATATAGTGAAGGGCAGACAAGAGTACCGATCTTGGTAACTTTAAAGGATAGTGCCTCCACTGTAAGAATTACCTCTTGGGAGCCTTCAGATGTTCTTATTTCCATAGATAGAATTGTAACTGAGAATAAGACAGTAAATATAAGAACCGAAGGTCAAGTAAATGCTGATTATACAGTTGGTGAATTGATTACTAAGCCTCAAACAGTACTTTTAAGAGGTCCTAGAACTTGGGTCAATGAAGTAGCAGAAGTATTTGCGGTTATCAATATTGGGGATAGAACCACTACTTCCAACATTACAGCGCCGATACAATTAGTAAATAATAAGGGAGAAGATGTGGTGGGATTAGAGAAGGTACCAAGTGTTGTAGATGTAACTATACCAATATATAGAAGGGCTACATTACCAATTGAGGCTGTATTAGAAAATGAACTACCAGAGGACTATGTAGTTACAGATATAGAAATGGTTCCGAGCTCTTTAAGTATAAGAGGAGGCAGTAATATAGCAGATTTGACTAGCATTAAGACTCTACCAATTGATGTTAATCTATTTTTGGAGAACCCATCAATCGAAGTGGAATTGGATTTGTTAGAAAATGTTGAGTTGATGAATCCAAATCAAAGAGTTATTGCTAATGTAACTATAGAGAGTTTGGTCATCCAAGAATTTGAATATGATTTTGGTGAGATTGATATAAGAAATTTAGATGAGGATTTATCTGTAGAGGATATTGATAGTACTATTAAGGTTATAGTGAAGGGTACGGAGTCATTACTTAATACTATAACGAAAGATACTTTGAATCCATATATTTATTTGAGTAATTTCACAGCAGGAGAATATGATGTGACTATATACATGGAAGCAATTGAAGGTTTAACTATTGAATCAATTGAACCTGAACAGCTAACAATTAATTTAGTAAATAGATAGATTTCCATAGTTCTTTCTCTATTAATGATTCTAGGAGGTTTATTATGTATAGAATTTTAACTATCAACCCCGGCTCCACATCAACAAAGATTGGTGTATTTAATGATGAAGAATTGATTTTCGAAGAAACAATAAGGCATACAGTAGAAGAGCTGGCTAAGTTTACTAGGGTATGTGAGCAAGATGGATTTAGAAAAGAGATGGTTTGTAATGCTTTAGAAAAAGGAAATATAGACATGGAATCAATAAATGCTGTAGTGGGCAGGGGAGGAGCATTAAAGCCTATAGAAGGCGGAACTTACCTGGTAGATGAAAGGATGATTGAGGATTTAAGAATAGGGGTTCAAGGGGAACACGCATCTAATTTAGGTGGAATTATTGCCTATGATATTGCAAGAGATAACGGAATTGAGGCATATATAGTAGACCCAGTAGTAGTAGATGAGCTACAGGATCTAGCTAGGGTGTCAGGCATAAAGGAATTAGAAAAGGTAAGTATATTTCATGCATTGAATCAAAAAGCAGTTGCAAGGAAACATGCTAAGTCTATAAGTAGGAAATATGAAGACTTAAACCTCATTATAGGTCATTTAGGGGGTGGAATATCCATAGGATGCCATTATAAAGGTAGAGTAATAGATGTCAATAATGCATTAGATGGAGAAGGGACATTTTCACCAGAAAGAGCAGGGACACTTCCTGCTGGGGGTCTAGCAAGGCTATGTTTCTCTGGTAAGTATACTTTAGCTGAAGTAGCAAAATTGCTAGCTGGCAAAGGAGGATTGGTTTCATTCTTAAATACCAATGATGCCAGAAAAGTCTCTGAAATGATAGATAATGGGAATGAATATGCAAAAAGGATTTATCAAGCGATGGCATACAAGGTTTCTAAAGAGATAGGTGCATTAGCTACAGTACTAAATGGAGAAATAGACGCCATTATATTGACAGGTGGTATAGCCTATGATAAGAGATTTACTGCTTGGATAAGAGAAAGAGTTGAGTTTATCTCTCAGGTATATATATCCAGGTGAAGAAGAACTATTAGCATTGGCGGAAGGTGGACTCAGGGTACTAAGAGGAGAAGAAGAAGTAAAAACATATATATAGGGGTTTTTCTATGAATAAAGACAAAAGGATACGAATTGTGACAGGGCATTATGGTAGTGGTAAAACTGAGTTTAGTATAAATTATGCTACCAAATTAGCCAAGATGAATAAGAAAGCTATTTTAGCTGATTTAGATGTAGTAAATCTATACTTTAGAAGTAGAGAAAGATCCGAAGAATTGAAGTCATTAGGAGTTAGGGTTATAGGTGGATCAATAGACTCTAGTGCAGTTGACATACCAGCTATTTCTGGTGAAGTATTACTTGTCTTTCAAGATGAATCCTATGATGCAATATTGGATTTAGGCGGAGATGCTGATGGTACAAGAACTTTAGGTAGGTATGTTGAATACCTAACTAAAGAAAATCATGATATGTTCTTTGTATTAAATGCCAATAGACCTGAAACCCAATCAGTAGAAAAAACAGTAGAATATATGGTCCAAATACAAGATGTAGCAAGATCTAAAGTCACAGGATTAGTAAATAATACGCATATGTTAAAGAGTACTAGCATTGAAGATGTCCTTAAGGGATATGAGCTGTCTTTAAAGATTTCAAAGGAAACAGGCATACCTTTAAGATATAATGTAGTATTGGAAGAATTAGCATCTGAACTTCCACATGATTTAATAGGGGATATATTTCCAATAAGATTATTCATGAGAGAAGAGTGGATGCTTTAATAGATAAAGGAGGGGAAATCATATGCCCAAGCTAAGAGGCAGAGTAATATTTGATGAAGATATATGTAAGGGATGTGGATTATGTGTATCAGTATGTCCAACTGATATCATATCCTTAGAAGAGTCAAGAGTAAATAGAAAAGGTTATCATCCTGCTGGAGTAGAAGAAATGGATAAATGCATAGGATGTCAAAACTGTGCTATGATTTGTCCTGATTTGGTAATAACTGTTGAGAGATTATAGATAGGAGGGATGTTAATTATGGAAAAAGTTCTCATGAAGGGGAACGAGGCAGTATGTGCAGCAGCTATTGCAGCAGGCTGTAGATATTTTTTTGGATATCCAATAACACCTCAAAATGAAGTGCCAGAATATATGTCAAGAGAGCTACCAAAGGTAGGTGGGACATTTATACAATCTGAATCGGAAATAGCAGCAATAAATATGGTCTATGGGGCATCAGGCGCAGGTGCGAGGGTAATGACATCATCTTCTAGCCCTGGAATTGCACTAAAACAAGAAGGATTATCCTATTGTGCAGGCTCCGAATTACCTTGTGTGGTAGTAAACATGATGAGAGGTAGTCCAGGACTAGGGAGTATCCAACCAGCACAAGCTGATTATTTTCAAGCAACTAGATGCGGTGGAAATGGAGATTATAAATTGTTGGTATATGTACCAGCTGATTTACAAGAGTTGGTAGACTTAACTATGGAGGGATTTGATAAAGCAGATTATTATCGTAATCCAGTAATGATACTTGCAGATGGTATGATAGGGCAAATGATGGAACCAGTAATCTTCAAGGATAGAAGTGAGATAGAGATACCAGAAAAACCTTGGGCAACTAAAGGAACAAAGGGGAAGAGAAAACCAAATATAATAAACTCACTTTACTTAAAACCAGATGAATTAGAAGAACATGTAAAGCACCTGCAAGAAAAATATGCTGAAATGCAAGAAAAAGAAGTAAAGTTAGAATCATTTGGACTAGAAGATGCAGAGTTAGTATTATCAGCTTACGGTACAACATCCAGAATATGTAAAACAGCTATATCAAGATTAGAAAAGGAAGGATACAGAATTGGTATGATTAGACCAATAACAGTATGGCCATATCCCTATGATGAATTTGATAAAATAAATAATGATTGTAAAGGTGTTTTAACAGTAGAAATGAACACAGGCCAAATGACAGATGATGTAAAGATTGCATTAAAGGGAAGAATTCCATCATATTTTTATGGTAGAACTGGTGGTATGCAACCAACACCAGAAGAAATAGTGAATAAAGCAAAAGAAATCCTTGGAGGTGGTAGATAATGGCTATAGTATTCGAAAGAACTAAAGGTTTGACTGAAGTAGAAACCCACTATTGTCCAGGATGTACCCACGGAATAATCCATAGATTGGTAGCAGAGGTAATGGTAGAGCTGGATATCTTAGAAGATGCGATAGGTATAGCTCCAGTAGGTTGTTCAGTATTAGCATATAAATATTTTAACTGTGATATGCAACAGGCAGCCCATGGAAGGGCTCCAGCAGTTGCAACAGGGATAAAAAGAGTAGACCCAGATAATTTTGTATTTACATACCAAGGAGATGGGGACTTGGCATCCATAGGAACAGCAGAAATAGTTCATGCAGCCCATAGAGGAGAGAAGATATCTGTAATATTCGTAAACAATGCTATATATGGAATGACAGGAGGTCAAATGGCGCCAACGACACTAGTAGGACAGAAGACTACAACATCACCTTACGGTAGAGACCAAGCATCAGTTGGTAGACCAATAAGGATGTCGGAAATGTTAGCAACCATAGATGGAGCGAAGTTTATAGAGAGAGTATCCGTAGACACGCCAGCAAATATAAGAAAAGCAAAAAGAGCAATTAAAAAATGCTTTCAAGTTCAATTAGAAGGAAAAGGATTTGGAATGGTAGAAGTCTTATCCACATGCCCAACAAACTGGGGTCTAACACCAAATGAAGCTTTACAATGGTTAAGAGATAATATGATTCCATATTATCCACTTGGGAACTTCAAAAGCCCAGAGGAGGTAATTTAAAATGGAAGAGAGAATAATTGCAGCGGGATTTGGTGGTCAAGGTGTAATGGCACTAGGACAGATGTTAACCTATGCAGCAATGGTAGAGGATAAAAAGGTGTCTTGGGTACCATCCTATGGTCCTGAAATGCGAGGTGGGACAGCAAACTGTAATGTAATCATTTCAGATGATATGATAGGCTCACCAGTAGTAGTAGAGGCTACTACAGTATTTGTCTTCAATAAACCTTCATTGGATAAATTTGAAGGATCTGTTTCTCCAAGAGGAAGATTGTTTATAAATTCCTCACTAATAGAAGACAAATCAAAAAGAGAAGATATAGATGTATATTATATCCCAGCAAATGATATAGCCAATGAATTAGGAAACACTAGAGTGACAAATATGGTCATGTTAGGTGCGTATTTACAAGTATCAAATATAGTGAGAATGGATTCCATAGAAAGGGCATATACTGAGGTGTTTGGAGAAGCCAAAACATATTTATTTCCAATAAATAAGAAAGCCTTAGAGAAAGGTGCAAAATATGTAGGGAACAAAATAGAAGGTTAGGTATATGCCTAACCTTCTATTTTGATTCAGCATCTAGTGATACCAGAAGATACTCCAATAGCAACTTGCCTATTTTGAAGTAATTTAAGTGTCAATTCAACCACCATTTTTTCTTCAATTACTTTAAAGTACTTTTCTTCAAATGGTAAATTATCATGATGAGGTCTTTGTCTACCAATAAATTCATCAAATTCGTATATATTTGCAGATATTAGATCACAGAAAGGTAAGTCATTGAAATTTTCAGTCCTGAATTGATTTATTTCTGATAAATCGCCTGATAATAGACTATCCTTTTCTGCAAAGTATTTGTTTGGCAAATCCTTTTGAGTGAAATATTCGAATTCAGTAACAGAGTTAGTCAAAAGAGCTGCGGGTGGTGTGATGAAAGTAATAGGAGTAGTTAATTCAAACGGAACATCAACTGTGCAATGTCTGATATCTCCACATATACCTTGTCTATTGGAGCAATCTCCAGTGGTATAATCAATAGTTTTGCGGATAAATCCCTTGACAAAGAGAACATTAGTTGGTTGAAGTAAAGTACATTGAATAATCTTTAATCTTTTTTTGATATCCTTAACTTCTAATGCCAACTCTGGTAATTTTATTTCCACATTAATATTAAATTGTACTGTAAATTCAGATAAGAGGACGGGTACTCTCACAATTACATTTCCAGGTATAGAAACAGGATCTATAGGTGTATTCTCAATATTATCTACTACTGTACTATCTAACTCTACACAATGATGCTTAGTTGAATCAGAACATAAATTATCCTTTGCCTTTATAAGTTGTGTCGGTGTCTTATTGTTTTCTATAACATTGACATTACTGGCTATATTATTATTTGAAATATCATTCATATATAGATTCCTCCATTATTATTTAGGAGTTGGATTTTGTCCTTGTCCTATTATAGCTTATTCATGGAGTGTACAAAGGGTGATTGTTTTATTTATCAAAAAAAGGACAATTGTTCCATATCTGATGAAGATAAATTAGATATAGTGATTCCAATCAACCGAACCTTCTTTAAAAAATCAATATTATCTAATAGACTAGTAGCTACTTCATAGATTTCATTAGCTGACTTAATATAATGTAAAAGTGTTTTGCTTCTAGTTATTGTCTTAAAATCCTCATACTTAACTTTTAAGCATATAGTTTTTCCTTGGTAATGATCTTTATCTAATGCAGACTCAATTTCCAATGAAAATTCATATAGATATGATCTAAGTAATTCTTTATCATCAGTATCTTCAAAAGTGCTTTCAGTACCTAGTGATTTTCTCTCTCTTTTAGTATCTATAGGTCTATTGTCTATTCCTCGAACTCTATGATATATCTCATTGCCATACTTGCCAAAGAATTCCACAAGGAACTCCTCATCTAGACCCAATAGATCTTCAATAGTATATATTCCTATCTTATTTAATCTTTCTGCTGATTTAGGACCGATGCCATGTACCTTTCTTACCTCTAGAGGAGACAGGATATCAGGTATCATATCATGACTTATAATTTTTAGACCATTAGGTTTATTCCAATCGGATGCTAATTTGGCCAAAAACTTATTATAGGATATTCCAACTGATATGGTGAGTCCAGTTCTCTTATAGACTTTTCTCTTTATTTCATTAGACACATCCAATGAATTCATATTCAATTCAGAAATATCAAGGTAGGCCTCATCAATAGAGACAGGTTCAACAAGGTCTGTAAATTCATAGTAAATACTGAATATTTGTCCGGAGACTTCCTTGTATCTGCCCATCCTGACAGGCAAGAAAATACCATTAGGACATAATTGTCTAGCTATAAAAGCTGGCATGGCAGAATGCACACCATATTTTCTGGCCTTATAATTTGCAGTAGTTACTACGCCGTGATTTGATGAATCTCCTACTATAATAGGTTTACCTTTGAGATGTGGATTATCCTGTTCTTCAACAGAAGCATAGAATGCATCCAAATCTATATGTAATATATTAAGTTTCTCCATATTATTCACCCTTTATTTATACATTTTAATTATATAATATGGCTATCGAATAGACAAACTAAATGATATAATGTAAAAAATGGAGATATTAGGGGTTTGGAGGATAGATATGAATCTTTATATACCTGATTATGTCAATAAAATTTTGAATAGACTAGAGAACTTTGGATTTGAAGCATATATAGTTGGGGGGAGTGTTAGAGATCTATTGCTAGGCAAGAGCCCACATGACTATGATGTGACTACCAATGCTAAGCCTGATGCAATCCAAGAGTTATTCCATGATTTAAAGGCTATTTCCATAGGCAAGAAATATGGTACAATAGTTCTTGTCCAAGAAGAAGGAAATATTGAAGTTACCACCTATAGGATAGAAGGAGAATATCTAGATGGGAGAAGACCTTCAGGGGTTATATTCTCCAACAAGATTAAGAAGGATTTGAGTCGTAGGGATTTTACCATCAATGCAATGGCATATAATCATCATCAAGGATTATTGGATCCTTTTGATGGACAAATTGACTTGGATAATAATATCATAAGAACTGTTGGAGACCCATATAAAAGATTTAGTGAAGATTATCTTAGAATTCTTAGAGGGGTAAGATTTGCATCACAATTAGGATTTATATTAGATGACCAAGCATATATCGTTTCTAGGAAGTTAAGTCATCTACTAAGCAACATTAGTGGTGAAAGAATAAAGGAAGAACTATTTAAGATTCTATTATCTAAGAAGCCATCCTATGGAATAAGGCTTATGAATGACTTAAATATCTTAGATACCATCCTACCTGAATTAAAAGCTACAGTTGCTTTCAATCAACATAATCTCAATCATGACAAGGACATATTTGAACATACACTTTGTGTAGTAGATGGTGTATCTGATGTATTAGAAATCCGATTAGCAGCACTCTTTCATGACATAGGTAAGCCTCTAACATTTACCATGGATGATAAGGGGATAGGACATTTCTATAAACATGAGAAGATTAGTGTGGATATAGCTAAGGATATACTCACTAGACTTAAATGTTCCAATGATTTAATCAAAGATGTAACATTACTAATTGATAGTCATATGAATAAAGGAAGAGAAATGAAAACTCAAGGTATTAAGAAGCTAATCAGTAGGGTAGGGGAGAATCGAATATACCAATTAATAGAATTACAAATGGTGGATAGAAAGTGTACAACTGAGATAGCAGATGTGGATTATTTAGTCAACAGAAAACAAGAAATACAGGCAATTCTAGAGAGAAAAGAGCCTATAGAAAAAAAACAGCTTGCTATTGATGGTAATGATATATTAAACTTAGGATATGGTCAGGGGGAAATCATAGGTGAAATTTTAAATTATTTAATGGAGAAGGTATTAAACACGCCTGAGCTGAACACCAAAGAAAAATTGATTAAATTAGTCAAGGATAAATACAAATATAAATTGAATTGATATTATAAGGGGGACTTGTTTTGACAAGATTGTTTGGGACAGATGGAATAAGAGGAGTAGCAAATAAAGACTTAACACCTGAATTAGCCTACAAGGTTGGAAGAGCTGCTGCACATTTATTGCCTAATGGAGAAGAGGGGAAAATTCTAGTAGGCAAGGATACACGAATTTCAGGTGATATGCTTGAAGCTGCCCTTGTTGCAGGCATTACATCTATGGGATTGAATGTGATATTATTGGGTGTTATACCTACGCCTGCTGTAGCATATCTCACCAGGAGATATGATGCTTTAGCAGGAATTGTCATATCTGCTTCCCATAATCCAGGAGAATACAATGGTATCAAATTCTTTGATAGCAAAGGATTTAAACTTTCAGACGAGATAGAAGAAGAAATAGAGGAGTTGGTTAATGATGGTAGTATTGATGGTTTCAGACCAATAGGTAATAAAGTTGGTAGAGTAATTATTAAAAATAATAGTTCAACTGATTACAAAGAATATCTAAAATCTATAATAGATGTTGATTTAAAGGGTATGAAAATTGCTATGGATTGTGGACATGGAGCTTTATACAATATTGGGCCTGAATTAATCAAAGAACTAAATGGGGATGTCCTAGTAGTTAATGATATGCCAGATGGCATGAATATAAATCGAGAATGTGGTTCCACTAATCCAGAAATTATTAGGAATTTAGTTTTGGATAAGAAAGCTGATATAGGTATGTCCTTTGATGGAGATGGAGATAGAATTATAGCTATTGACAATGAGGGCAATATAGTAGATGGGGATCATATTTTAGCAATTTGTGCTACAAATTTGAATGAGAAAGGAAAGCTAGTTAACAAGACAGTCGTTGGGACAGTAATGACCAATTTAGGATTAGATTTATATTTGAAAGAGAATAATATGAATATAATTAAGACAGCAGTTGGTGATAGATATGTTCTTGAGGAAATGGTAAAGTCAGGATATATTCTTGGAGGAGAACAATCAGGTCATATAATCTTCCTGGATTATAATACTACTGGTGATGGATTGGCTACAGGTTTATTTCTATTGGAAGTTATTAAGGAAACAGGTAAAAGCCTAGGTGAACTAAATAAACTGATGACAGATTATCCACAGGTTTTGATAAATGCAAAAGTCGATAATGGTAATAAGTATAAGTATTTAGAAGATAAAATAATAATAAGTGAAATAGAAAAAGTTGAAAGAATGTTTCATGGTCAAGGCAGAGTGGTCATCAGACCATCAGGCACAGAACCTTTAGTAAGAGTAATGATTGAAGGAAAAGACCAAGATGAAATTACAAGAATCGCAAAAGACTTAGCACAGCTTATTGAAGCAAGAATAGGTTAATATGGAGGTAATAAAAATGATAAATAAGATTGTAGCTGATAGTAGCTGTGATTTAAATGAGGATTTAAAGCAGAGAATGGATGTAAAATTAGTACCCTTTAAAATAGATATAGATGATGATTCTTTTGTAGATGATAAGAATATGGATATATGTGAACTAATAAGAAAAATGCATGCAAGTCCTAATCCTATAAAGACATCATGCCCATCGCCAGGAGATTTTGCTAATGAATATGATGCAGATAATGTGTATGTGGTAACAATCTCTGAGCAACTATCTGGAACATATAATAGCGCAATTTTAGCTAGAGAAATGGTTTTAGAAAGGACATCGGAGAAATTTATTCATGTCTTTAATTCCAAATCAGCCAGTGTAGGAGAGACTATAACTGCAATGAAGATAAAAGAATGCATAGATAAAAAACTTTCTAATACACATTTAGTCGAAAAGGTAGAGCAATTTATAGATGATATGAAGACTTATTTTATATCTGATGATCTGAGTAATTTGGTGAAGAATGGTAGAATCTCTAAAACAAAGGGTCTTTTAATAAATGCATTAAATATAAAACCAATCATGGCTGCAACTGATGATGGGAATATTGAGATGATTGACAAGGCAAGAGGAAGCAAAAAGGCATTTAAAAGACTCGTTGAGATAATTGGTGAAACTGGAATTAAATTTGAAGAGAGAACCTTGGCCATATCTCATGCTAATGCTTTACAAAAAGCCTTAGATTTAAAAGAGGATTTAAAGAAATATAATTTTAAGGAAATAATTATTGCTGAGACTAAGGGTTTAAGTACTGGGTATGTAAATGATGGAGGAGTCATTTTAGCGTTTTAGAAAGGTGAATTTTAATGAAGAAAAAGGTAGTATTAGGTATGAGTGGAGGAGTTGATTCCTCTGTGGCAGCATATGTCTTACTTGAACAAGGCTATGATGTTATAGGAGTCACTCTTAGTCAGATTCCTCATGATGATGTTTATGATGAATATGCAGGAGGTTGTTGCTCCATATCTTCAGTATTTGATGCTAAACAAGTTGCACATGAGTTAGGTATTCCACATTATGTGATGAACTTTAGAGGCCTTTTTGAGAGAAAGGTCATAGATTATTTTGTAGATGAATATTTAGAAGGCAGAACACCAAATCCTTGTATAGCTTGTAATAAGTTTATACGCTTTAGTGAATTCTTAGAAAAGGCTAAAGGACTTGGTGCTGATTATTTGGCTACAGGTCATTATGCCATAATTGAAAAGGATGAATCATTAGATAGATATCTGATGAAAAAAAGTAAGGACACTAAGAAGGACCAAACCTATTTCCTACATCAAATGACACAATACCAACTTAGACATACATTGTTTCCATTAGGTGCTTATACAAAAGATAAGATTAGAGAAATAGCTGAGGAAATCGGCTTGATTATTCATGATAAGCCCGATAGTGAAGAGATTTGCTTTATTCCAGATGACAATCATGGAAAGTTCATCCAGGAAAGAAATCCTGATAGAGTAAAAACAGGTAATTTTGTGGATATTCAGGGTAATATATTAGGACAACATAAAGGTATAGTCTACTATACCATAGGTCAAAGGAAGGGTTTAGGAATAGCATTAGGCAAAAAGATGTATGTTCAAGGCATTAATCTTGATAGAAATGAGGTTATTTTAGGTGATGAATCAGGTATATATAACAGGAAACTTTACGCTAATGATTTAAACTTTATTCCATTTGACAATTTATTAGAGGAGATGAAAGTTACTGCTAAGATTAGATATGGCATGAAAGAAGCTTTAGCATTGATTAAACCATATAAGGATGGGGTCTTAGTGGAGTTTGATCAGCCTCAAAGAGCCATTACAAAGAGCCAATCTGTTGTCTTTTATGATGATGGATTAGTAGTTGGTGGAGGCGTAATAAGAGAAATTTTAGATTGATATAAGAATTGACAAATCCTAATTGGGTGGTATAATATTATGGTAACTTAATTTGCGCGGGAGTGGCGGAATTGGCAGACGCGCTAGACTTAGGATCTAGTGTCTTTGACGTGGGGGTTCAAGTCCTCTTTCCCGCACCATATAAACCAATGGGATAGCCATTGGTTTTTACTTGCCTAAAATAAATGGATTGTTATAATAAGATATTATGATATAATATTATGGACAAATTGGAATATCGAAAAACTTTGAGGAGGTACAATATGAGTGCGGTTTTTGAAAAAAGAGAGAATAATAAGGTCTCCTTTACATTTGAATTAAAGGTTGATGAATTTGAAAAAGCTTTACAAGAAGCCTATAATAAAAGTAAAGGAAAGTTTAATATACCAGGATTTAGAAAAGGGAAGGTTCCTAGAAAGATAATTGAATTAAATTATGGGGAAGAAATCTTCTATGAAGATGCAATAAATCTTTTACTGCCAGAAGCATATGATAATAGTATTAAGGAATTAGACTTAGAACCAGTTGATAATCCAGATATTGATGTAGAGGATATTGTTAAGGGAGAGCCTATTTCAGTCAAGGTTGAAGTGGATGTTAAGCCAGAAGTAAAATTAGGAGATTATAAAAGTATAGAATTAGATAAGATAGAGCATAATGTAACAGATGAAATGATAGAACATGAACTCTCACATGCACAAGAGGATAATGCAAGATTAATAAGTGTTGACAGAGAAGTAGAAAAAGGAGATTTATTGACCATAGATTTTGATGGATATTTAGATGGTGAACAATTCCCTGGTGGAAAGGCAGAAAACTATGAATTAGAAGTTGGCTCAAATGTATTTATCCCTGGTTTTGAAGATCAATTAATAGGCAAAAATAAGGATCAAGATATAGATGTAAATGTAGTATTTCCTGATGAATATCATGAAGAAACATTAGCAGGCAAAGATGTGGTATTTAAGGTTCAAATACATGATATTAAGAAAAAGGAATTACCAGAATTAGATGATGAGTTTGCTAAGGATGTTAGTGAGTTTGATACATTAGATGAGTACAAAGAAGATATTAAGACTAGATTAGAAGAAGAACTCAAGTCTAGAGAAAAGGTCGAACAAGAAAATGCCATTGTAGATAGAGTTATGGAAATCTCAGAAATCGATATTCCTAATGGTATGATTGAAAGCCAAATCGATGATGAACTAAGGCAATTTGATTTCAGAATGAGAAATCAAGGATTAGATTTAGAAAAGTATCTACAAATTACAGGAGGCAAAATTGAGGACATGAGAGAGCAATTCAGACCTATTGCTGAGAAAAGAGTAAGAGCAGATCTGGTCTTAGAGGCAATTTCAATTGCTGAAGGAATAGAGGTCACAGAAGAAGATATTGATAATGAATTGCTTAAAATGGCAGAACAATATAATGCAGAAGATGTTCATGCATTTGTTGCAGATATGAAAAAGGGTAGCACTGAATTTTTAAAAGCAGGAATTTCCAATGGAAAGGTCATAGATTATTTGAAAGAAAAGGTAGTATTTGTATAGGAGGAGATGATGATATGGCATTAGTACCAGTAGTAATTGAACAAACTAGTAGAGGTGAAAGGTCCTATGATATATATTCAAGATTATTGAAAGAGAGGATTATATTCTTAGGAGGAGAAATCAATAATGTAGTAGCGGATTTAGTTGTAGCACAATTGTTATTTTTAGAGGCAGAAGACCCAGATAAGGATATTCAAATTTATATAAATAGTCCAGGAGGCTCTGTAACTGCAGGATTTGCAATATATGATACAATACAATATATTAAACCCAATGTATCTACTATTTGTATTGGTATGGCTGCAAGTATGGGAGCATTTTTATTAGCAGCAGGAGAGAAGGGTAAAAGATTCTCACTTCCAAATTCTGATATAATGATTCATCAACCACTTGGTGGAGCACAAGGTCAAGCAGAAGATATTAGGATTCAAGCAGAAAGAATAATTGAAATTAGAGAGAGAATAAATAGAATCTTAAGTGAAAAAACAGGTCAACCTTTAGAAAAGATAAAAAAAGATACAGATAGAGATTATCATTTGTCGGCTGAGCAAGCAGTTGAATATGGTATAATAGATGAAGTGATTGTTTCAAATAAATAGATGAAGTGAGGTGTAACCATGGCAAAATATGAAGACAAACAGCTTAGATGTTCTTTTTGTGGAAAACCACAAGATCAAGTTCGTAGACTAATTGCAGGTCCAAATGTCTATATTTGTAACGAATGTATTGAACTTTGTCAAGAGATAATAGAGGAGGAATTCATAGATACATTTGAATTTGAAATAAAGGAACTTCCTACTCCTGAAATAATCAAATCATCACTTGATGAATATGTAATTCAACAGGAAAGAGCAAAAAGAGCTTTAGCCGTGGCTGTTTATAACCATTACAAAAGGATAAATAAAAAGACAACAAAGAAAAATGACATAGAATTGCAAAAGAGTAATATTGTAATGATAGGACCTACAGGTTCGGGAAAGACATTATTAGCTCAAACATTAGCAAGAATATTGGATGTACCTTTTGCCATAGCAGATGCTACATCCCTAACAGAAGCTGGTTATGTAGGTGAGGATGTTGAAAATATTATATTAAAACTCATTCAAGCAGCAGATTATGATATTGAAAGAGCTGAAAAAGGCATAATATATATAGATGAAATAGATAAGATTGCTAGGAAGACAGAAAACCCATCTATAACAAGAGATGTAAGTGGTGAGGGTGTTCAACAAGCATTACTGAAAATATTAGAAGGAACAGTTGCAAATGTTCCTCCACAAGGTGGAAGAAAACACCCACATCAGGAATTCATCCAAGTAGATACCACAAATATATTGTTTATAGTTGGTGGAGCCTTTGATGGATTAGATAAGATAATCCAAAACCGTGTTGGGAAAAACTCAATTGGGTTTGGAGCAGAAATCCAATCAAAGGATACTAAAGTTGGCGAACTTTTAAAAAAAATTCAGCCAGAGGACCTGTTAAAGTATGGTCTAATTCCAGAATTTGTAGGAAGATTACCAGTCCTCGTTACTTTGGAGGAGCTAGATGAAGACGCCTTGGTAAGGATACTTACTGAGCCTAAAAATGCATTAGTGAAGCAATATAAAGAATTATTTGCAATGGAAAATGTAGATTTAGAATTTGATGAAGAAGCCTTGATTACAATAGCTCAAAAAGCAATAGATAGGAAGACAGGAGCTAGGGGTCTTAGAAGCATCATAGAAGAGATAATGTTAGACATAATGTTTGAGATACCATCGAGAGATGATGTAGAAAAATGTCTAGTAAATAAAGATACAGTCATGAAGATGGCTGAACCTACCTTAGTTTTGTCAGATACAAAGAAGAAGAGTAGATCAAAGAAATCTGGAAATACAGAATCTGCATCGTAAGGCTCACATCAGTGAGCCTTCACTATTGTGGGGAGGGATATAATGCTACATGATTATTATAAAATTGAAAAATTGACACTACCTCTAATACCGTTAAGGGGAATATCTATTTTTCCATATATGGTAATCCATTTTGATGTTGGTCGAGAGAAATCAATCAATGCCCTAGAAAAGGCTATGTTAGATGATTCATATATCTTACTGAGCTCCCAGATGGACCCAAAGATTGATGAGCCAATAGAAGGCGAATTTCACAATGTAGGTACCATATCCAAAGTCAGGCAGATGCTAAAATTGCCTGGGGGAAGCATAAGGGTGTTAGTAGAAGGTGTTAGTAGGGGTAGAATAATAAAGGTATTAGAAAACGAAGAATATTTTGAAGTGGAAGCAGAAAACTTGATTTATATTCCAGAGAATGTCAAAGATGACAAGGACACAGAGGCAGCCATGAGATTGATCATTACTGACTTTGAGGAATACTCTCAATTAAATCAGAAGATGACTTCTGAACTCTTCTCAACAGTTTTAGATATTGATGATCCAGGTAGACTAGCTGATGTGATAACATCCTATGTATTCTTGAAACCAGAGGAATACCAAAAAATATTGGAAACCTTTGATGTATATGAAAGATTGGAGGTCCTACATGGATTCTTACAGAGAGAAATTGAACTATTAAAAATTGAAGAGAAGATAAATCAAAGGGTAAAAAAGCAAATCAACAAATTACAAAAAGAATACTATCTAAGAGAGCAGATGAAGGCAATACAAAGAGAATTAGGTGAAGGAGACGAGATCTCTACTGATATAGAGGAATATCAGTCCAAGATTGATAAAATCAATATGCCTAAAGAAGTAAGGGAGAAAGCATTAAGAGAAGTTGATAGGTTAGCTAGAACCTCTCCCCATTCAGCTGAGATTGGGGGTATAAGAACCTATTTGGATTGGATAGTTGAATTACCTTGGGATAAGGAATCTAAATCAAAGATTGATATCAATAGATCTAGAGAGATTTTAGATGAGGATCACTATGGTCTGAAGGATGTTAAGGAGAGAATACTAGAATTTATAGCTGTCAGGGAATTGACAGATTCAATGAAGGGACCTATCCTGTGTTTAGTTGGCCCCCCAGGAGTGGGCAAGACATCTATAGCTAAATCAATTGCAAGAGCATTGAATAGAGAGTTTGTTAGAATGTCCTTAGGTGGAGTAAGGGATGAGGCAGAGATTAGAGGACATAGAAGGACTTATGTAGGAAGCATGCCTGGTAGAATAATTGGCTCCATAAAGAAGGCTGGTACTAGGAATCCAGTATTCTTATTCGACGAAATAGATAAAGTGAGTAGTGATTATCGTGGAGACCCAGCTAGCGGATTACTAGAAGTGTTAGATCCAGAACAAAACTCCACATTTGTAGACCACTATTTGGATGTACCTTTTGATTTGTCAAGAGTGATGTTTATTACTACTGCCAATACAACACAATCCATCCCACCAGCCTTATTGGATAGAATGGAGGTCATCAGCTTAAGTGGTTATACTGATGGAGAGAAGCTTCAGATAGCCTTAAGACATCTACTACCAAAACAACTTAATGAGCATGGATTAAAAGAAGATAATTTAAATCTCTCAAAACAAGCATTAAAGAGTATAATAGATTATTATACAAGAGAAGCAGGGGTTAGAAATTTGGAGAGAAATATCGCCAATATTTGTAGAAAGGCTGCAAAGACTATAGTTGAAAAAGATATTGACATCGTAAGAATCAATGCTGGAAACATCTCCAAATATCTAGGCTCACCAAAATATAGATTTGACACAGTCGAAGAAAAGAATCAAATAGGTGTAGCCAATGGACTAGCGTGGACTGCTGTAGGGGGACAAACCCTATCCATAGAAGTCAGTGTTATGAAGGGAAGTGGGAAGCTTCAGTTGACAGGAAAATTAGGGGATGTGATGAAGGAATCAGCTGCTGCTGGCATAAGCTATATCAGGGGCAATTCCAATCTATTAAATATAGAAAGTGACTTTCACAAAAAAACAGATATTCATATTCATGTCCCAGAAGGAGCAATACCTAAGGATGGACCATCAGCTGGCATAACTATTGCTACAGCAGTAGTTTCAGCATTATCCAATACACCTATTAACAGAAATGTAGCAATGACAGGAGAGATTACCCTTAGGGGTAGGGTACTGCCTGTTGGTGGTATCAAAGAGAAGGTATTGGCAGCCAATAGAATGGGTATTGATAAGGTTCTGCTACCCTATGAAAACAGTAAGGATTTGGATGAGATTCCAGATAAGATAAAGAAAAGAATGGAATTTGTATTGGTTAAGAAGATGGATGAAGTACTAGAACATGCATTGGTAAAGGAATGAAGAATGATGAAGGTAGTTAAATCAGATTTGGATGCTATAGCAGTTAAGCCATCTCAATATCCTTATGACGACTTACCAGAGATTGCTTTTGCAGGTAGGTCTAATGTGGGGAAATCATCTTTTATAAATTCTATGATAAATAGAAAAAATCTAGCTAGAACTAGTGGCAAACCAGGCAAGACTAGGACAATAAATTTCTATATAATAAATGATGAATTTAGATTTGTTGATTTACCAGGCTATGGATTTGCACAGGTGTCCAAAATTGAGCAAAAAAAATGGGGTCATATAATAGATAGGTATTTAAGAGAGAGAGAAAATCTAAGAGATATTCTACTGATAGTGGATATTAGACATGAGCCAACAAGTCAGGATTTGATGATGTATAATTGGATAAAGTCATCTGGATTTACTGGTATTGTGGTAGCGACTAAAGCTGATAAGATATCAAAGGGAAACATACAAAAGCATACAAAAACAATCAGAGGGAAACTAGGAATCAGTGATTCAAATCTTGTGATTCCATATTCAGCAAGTGATAAAAGGAATAAGGATATAATGTGGAGTGTGCTAAGTGAGAAGCTGAAATAACAAAAGACCAGCTTAGCTGGTCTTTTATGTATTATTCCTCTTTTTCAAATAAGTCCTTAGTAGCACCACACACTGGACATACATAATCCTCTGGCAAATCTTCAAAAGCTACACCTGGTTCAATATCTCCATCAGGATCTCCTTCTGCTGGATCATATACCCAACCACATGGTCCACATACCCATCTTTCCATATTCACATACTCCTTCCATTTTGATGTTATCAAATAAATGTTACCCAAATTATAGCAAAATTAATCAGTTGTTACAATATAATTTAAAAGATTAGACTTTTTCATAATTGGGTAACTTATATAATGAAAATAAAGATTAATGGACGTGATGAAAATGAACTTCATTTATAATGGTTCAGTATGCAGTGACTTAGACTTAATCAAGAATTTTTTGGATGAAATAATTAATAAACTAAATGGAATTATAGATAACAGAGATACAATGTTCGATGTTAAGTTGATTTTAAATGAACTGGTAATAAATGGGGTATTTCATGGAAATGAATGTGAAAATACAAAATGTGTAAATCTATCCCTACTGGTTAAGGATGGAAGAATCATCATCGAAGTAGAAGATGAAGGTAGAGGGATTAATTATGATATCTCAGACTATAATCCAATGGATTTAAAGTCTAGTGGACGAGGATTAGTTTTGGTTAGAGGATTAACTGATGAACTTATAGTTAATCAAAATCGCGTTATAGCTATTAAGAATATCTAATAAATAAATATTTTAATCCATTGACAATCTAATATACTAAAGATAAAATCTTTTCCAATAGTCTGGCTGGTATTATTATAATATCAGTTTTGTTTTTTAATAATACCCTAATAAAAACAAATTTGTAGTATTATTATAATGTGATAGAATTAGTAGGAAAAACAATTTTAAATGAGAGGATCTGTTTTATGAATTTCATAAGAGATGATATAAGAAACATAGCAATAATAGCCCATGTTGATCATGGTAAGACTACATTAGTAGATAGCATGTTGAAGCAATCTGGAGTATTTAGAGAAAATCAGCTTGTAGCTGATAGAGTCATGGACTCTGGGGATATAGAAAGAGAAAGAGGTATCACCATTCTTTCTAAGAATACAGCAGTTCATTATAAAAACATCAAAATCAATATAATTGATACACCAGGGCATGCAGATTTCGGTGGAGAGGTAGAGCGTGTACTCAAAATGGTGAATGGTGTGGTATTATTAGTAGATGCCTTTGAAGGACCAATGCCACAAACTAAATTTGTCCTAAAGAATGCACTGGACTTAAAACTACCAGTGATTGTCTGTATCAATAAAATTGATAGGCCTGAGGCAAGACCAGATGAGGTAATAGATGAAATATTGGATTTGTTTATAGAATTAGGGGCTGATGAAAGCCAACTGGATTGTCCATTTGTGTTCACCTCAGCAAAAAAAGGTACTGCTAGCTTAGAAGTTGGAACACAAGATGATAATATGAAAGCTCTTTTTGAAACTATATTGGAATATATTCCAGCACCTAAGGGAGATATAGATGGGCCATTTCAGGTTTTGATTAGTACCATAGATTATAATGAATATATTGGTAGGATAGGTATAGGCAAGATAGAACGAGGTAGGATTATAAATGGAGAGGAAGCATCAATAGTTAATATACAAAATCCAGATAAACAAGAAAAGATAAAGATTGGTAAATTATACGAATTTGAGGGTTTAGATAGGGTAGAAGTAGATAGGGCAGAGGTAGGTAGTATTATAGCCATATCAGGAGTTTCGGATATTAGCATTGGAGATACAATATGCTCAATTGATTATCCAAATCCACTTTCCTTTGTGAAGATTTCAGAGCCAACTATATCCATGACCTTTTCAGTAAATGACAGTCCTTTAGCTGGTAGAGATGGGAAATATATCACATCCAGACAGATAAGGAATAGACTATATAGAGAACTTCAAACAGATGTTAGCTTAAGGGTAGAAGATACAGATACCACAGATGCCTTCAAGGTTTCAGGTAGAGGAGAACTACATTTGTCTGTACTAATAGAGACCATAAGAAGGGAAGGCTATGAGTTTCAGGTTTCTAAACCAGAAGTATTATATAGAATGGTTGATGGCAAAAAAAATGAGCCAATAGAGAAGGCAACTATAGATTTGTCTAATGAATTTATAGGTACAGTAATAGAAAAGTTAGGTCAAAGAAAAGGTGAATTAGTCAGTATGACAGAACCTACTGGAGGCTATGCTAGATTGGAGTTTTCTATTCCTGCAAGAGGATTAATAGGTTATAGACAAGAATTTATGACAGATACCAAAGGTAATGGGATAATAAATACAGTCTTTGATGGATATGCTCCTTATAAGGGAGATATTCCAAAGAGAAAGGTAGGTTCTATTATCGCCTTTGAAACAGGGATTGCCACAACATATGGCCTGTATTCAGCACAAGAGAGAGGAATCTTGTTTATATCTCCAGGAGAAGAAGTATATGAGGGGATGGTAGTAGGTTCTAGCTCTAAAGGTTTAGATTTGGAGGTCAATGTAATCAAAAAGAAACAGCAATCAAATGTCAGAGCATCTGGTTCTGATGATGCTTTAAGGCTTTCACCAGCAAAGATTATGTCACTAGAAGAAGCTCTAGAATTTATAGAAGATGATGAATTGATAGAAATTACCCCCAATAATTTTAGAATTAGAAAGAGAATATTAGATACAAATAAGAGGTATAAATCTAAAAAACATTAATTCCCATGGAGGTAATATATTGGATACATTAATACAGAATTACCAAATAATATTTGGTAATCTATTATGGATAAATATCATTTTAGGAATTATATTAGTATTTTTTGAACGTAGAAATCCAACTACAACATGGCTTTGGCTTATGGTACTCACATTCTTACCTGGTATTGGATTTATACTATATTTATTTTTAGGACAAGATTATTCCAAGAAACGGATGTTTAAGATAAAAGAAATAGATGATGAATGTTTCAGAGATATGGCTATAGAACAAAAGGAAGCAATACAGAACAATGAATATCATCATAAGGATCCAAATTTTTCGAACTATGAAGACCTTGTAAAGATGTTTCTCATGAATAGCGAAGCATTTTTTACACAGGATAATGATGTAGAATTATATTTTGATGGTAAAGATAAATTTGAAGAACTTTTAGATAGTATAAAAAGGGCTGAGAACTACATATATATCCAGTATTATATATTCAAAAATGATGAGATTGGTAGAAGAATTCTTCAAGCCTTGACCGAAAAGGCAAAAGAAGGAGTAGAGGTAAAGCTCCTCGTGGATGGTATGGGTGGGAGAAATCTATCAAAGAAGGCTGTAAGACCTCTTAAGGAAGCAGGCGGTCAAGTATCTATTTTTTTCCCTGCATTTGTACCCTTTATCAGCATAAGAATTAATTATAGGAATCATAGAAAGATTTGTATTTTTGATGGTAAAGAGGCCTATTTAGGTGGTTTCAATGTTGGGGATGAGTATTTAGGTAAATCAAAAAAGTTTGGATATTGGCAGGATACTCATATGAAGGTTAAGGGTTCTGCTGTTAGTTCATTACAATGGAGGTTTCACTTAGATTGGAGATTTGCATCAAAGGAAGATATAAATGTTTGCCAGAGTCTTTTAACCGATGGAGGCAGCTCAGATATTGGCATGCAGATTGTAACAAGTGGTCCCGATTCAAAATGGCCAAATATAAAGGATGGATATTTGAAAATGATATCTAATGCAAGGGATAAAGTCTATATTATGACACCATATTTTATTCCAGATGATAGCATTTTAGAAGCATTGAGGGTAGCAGGTTTATCTGGAGTGGATGTAAGAGTCATGATACCAAACAAACCAGACCATATATTTGTATACTGGGCAAGTCTTAGTTATATAGGGGAGTTACTTCCAGCAGGTGTAAAATTCTATACATACGAAAAAGGATTTTTGCATTCTAAGGTCTTTATTGCAGATGATTTTGTATCATCAGTAGGAACTGCAAATCTAGACATAAGGAGCTTCGAATTGAACTTTGAAGTCAACGCTTTTATTTATGATGAAGGAATAAATCTAAAACTCACCGAGAGATTCATGGATGATTTATCCGATTGCAAGGAGATTACAG